>JAPULJ010000119.1 GCA_027295145.1 Alphaproteobacteria bacterium
TCTTGTCTGCCCGCCGCACTCTAGCACGCTGGCCGCCGCCGAGAGGCCGCGCGGCGACTGCACGGCCTCGCGGTTAGGCGACCATCGAGAATAGCCAACGCGCCGGTCGGATCCGGCTGCCGAGCCGATAGCTGCCGCCGGGATGGGTGAACCGGTCGCGCATCACCACGGTCTCGCCTTTCCAGGTCCGGCGGTTGAGGATGAGGCAGGGCTCAGCCGGTTCGATCTCCAAGAGCGCGCATTCGCGCTCAATCTTCCGATGGTGGGCTGAAGGCCCACGGGTGTGCGGCAGAACACGGAATCGCGCCCCGGGAGCTGGCCCGCGATGACCGTATTTGATTTCACACGCGGCAAGTTGCCGGTATTCGGTGGCTGGTCGAAACACTCTGGCGAAGCGTGAGGAGGCCTTTAGCATGACATCTCGGGAGACGATCCTCTTACAGCCGGGCGCGATCGCATTGGCCCAGTTGCGCAAAGTCGTCCGCGACGGCGCCTTCGTCGCACTAGATGGCGAAGCCCGCGCTCTAGTGACCGAGAGCAACCGGGCCGTGGTACGGATCCTTGAGAGCGGGCGGACCGTTTATGGCGTCAACACCGGATACGGCAAGCTCGCTCAAGTCAGCATTCCGCGCGAGCAATTGGCAGAGTTGCAACGCAATCTCGTCCTGTCGCATAGCGTCGGGACGGGACCGCTCATCGACGACGCTACGGTGCGGCTGATCCTGGTGCTCAAGCTGGCCTCGCTGGCGCAGGGCTTCTCCGGGGTGCGCTGGGCGGTCGTCGAGGCGCTCCTGGCGATGCTTGAACGCGATCTCCTGCCGTGCATCCCGAGCAAGGGGTCAGTCGGGGCTTCCGGCGATCTGGCCCCGCTTGCGCACCTGGCGGCGGCGCTGATCGGCGAAGGCGAGGTGCGAATAGGCGGCGAGCGCCTGCCCGCGGGCGAGGGCCTCAAGAGCGCCGGGCTCGAGCCACTGATCCTGGGACCGAAGGAGGGCGTGGCGCTGCTCAACGGGACTCAGGTCTCAACGGCGCTGGCGCTGGTCGGTCTGTTCGCGGCCGAGGATCTGCTGCGCGCCGGGCTGGTGACGGGCGCACTGTCGGTCGACGCGGCCATGGGCTCGACCACGCCATTCGATGCGCGCATCCACGCCGTTCGGCGCCAGCCAGGACAGAGCGCTGTCGCGGCGGTCTTCCGCGATTTGCTGGCGGGCAGCGCCATCCGCGACTCGCACTTGGAATGCGACCGAGTTCAGGACCCCTATTCGCTGCGGTGTCAACCCCAGGTCATGGGCGCGTGCCTCGACCATATGATCTTTGCCGCCGAGGTCTTCGGGCGCGAGAGCAACGCTGTCTCCGACAACCCGCTCGTATTCGCTGACGACGATGAAGTCCTCTCTGGCGGCAACTTTCACGGCGAACCGATCGCCATGGCGGCCGACGTGCTGGCACTCGCGATCGCGGAAATCGGCGCGCTCGCCGAGCGCCGTGTGGCGCTGCTGATCGACGCCAATTTCTCCGGCCTGCCGCCGTTCCTGGTTGCCGAAAGCGGTATCAATTCCGGTTTCATGATGGCGCACGTGACCGCGGCCGCGCTGGCGTCGGAGAACAAGAGCCTCGCCCACCCCGCTTCTGTCGACAGCCTGCCGACATCGGCCAACCAGGAGGACCACGTCTCGATGGCGACATTCGCGGCGCGGCGCCTGGGCGACATGGCGGACAACACTGCCGGCATATTGGGGGTTGAGTTGCTCGCGGCCGCACAGGGGATCGACTTCCATGCACCGACACGCTCGTCCGACATCCTCATGGAAGTCCTTTCGGCCGTGCGCGAGCGGGTCCCAGGCATGAAGCGGGATCGCTTTATGGCGCCCGACATAGCGGCGATCAAGGCGTTGGTCGCATCGGGCAGGCTCAATCAATTCGTCACCGACGATCTCGTGCCGAGCCGCCTCCGCTGACCCTGCATCGAATGTCCGCTATTGGCTATAAGCGGACGTTTATGGCGCGATTTTCGATGTCCGCTTTTGGGGCTAAAGCCGACCGACATTCACCTTTAACCCATATCGACGAACATACATGCGAGATCACTAAATCTTGCCCCTCGCATCAAATTAGCGAGCGGGTCCCATCGTGGTCGCATCAGCCGATGGAAATGCGGGCCACCCCACCGGGGCGGCAAACTTGTATTGATCGCTAGGCGCCGCGACCCGCTCCTTCAACTCCTCCAACTGTATGCGAAGCTCCGCGTCGGACATCCTCGACACGTCGAGCACTACGCTGCTCTCGACCTCCAGCTTGTCGCTGAAGCCACTGAGGCGGCCGAAGATGGCGATCGCCTGCGACCAGCGATCGGTGACTTCCTCGCGAACTCACGCATCGCCTCGGGCGTCGGTTCAGCATCGAGGGTGCGCGCCAGGATTTCGCCGAAGGGCTGACGGCTCTTCGCCTCAAGAGCCAAAGCGATCTCGTCGCCGCGCATGGGAACAGGGTGGCCTATTAGTTGGCCTCCGGTTTGTTGATATGATGACGAAGCAGCGGATCGCGCCCGGCGCTCCAGGGCCCAGCCCTCGCTCATCCCCATGGTGGTGAACCACTTGCCGTCCGGCAGCCGGGCAGAGGGGAAACCATGTGATCTGATCCACCGCGCGATGGCCCACCGTGATCGGCCGAACAGGTGGCCGATCTGGTTGAGGCCGACCACGACATTGTCATTGGCGTGCTGGATCTGGTTACGCGACCGTTGCCTGACTGGTGTGGTAATTATATCAAAAAATTTGACGATTGGCGAGTTGCTTATGCACGGTTTCGATCGTGCATTGGGAACCGCTCTAAAACCGCGGCGGGTGAAATGAGGCGTTCGTCGCCAACGGTTCCGACCATCCGTCCTCCATACTCACCCAATGGGTTCGGTTCAGGCGAGTAGGGCGGTGGTACCGTCAATCAGCAGCTTGGTGCCGATTAGGAACAGCGCAGCATAGGCAATTCGGAAAAACCATTTCTCCGGCACCCGGTGATGCAGCCAGACGCCGAGAAAGATGCCGACCACCGCGACCGGCAATAACGAGGCCGTCGCCAGCAGCGACTCCCGCGTGAACAGATCAAGGAAATAATAGGGCCCGATTTTGGCGTAATTGACCGCCAGAAAGAGCGTTACCGTGGTCGCCTGATAGACCGTCTTATCCAGGCGCTGGGGCAGCAGATAGATCGCGACCGGCGGGGCACCGGCATGCGACACGAAGCTAGTGAAGCCGGCGATGGTGCCCCAGAACCCGCCCTTGGCGATGCTCGGCTGGGTCGGCTCGCGCGTCGCGGCGGAGCTCCGCAGCCAGTGCCGCAACGCGAACACCACAGCGATCACGCCGATCATGATGCGGATCGCCTCTGGGTGCAGGTAGCGGAAAGTTATCGTTCCAATCGCGATGCCGATTACCCCTGCGACCACCAGGATGCGCATGTTCAACGCGTGCCACTTGCCCCAATACGTCCACAGCGCGATCACGTCCATCAAGCACAGGATCGGCAACATCAACGCCGTCGCCATGGTCGGCAGCATGATCAAAGACAGGATCGGCACCGCCATCGACCCCATGCCGGCGAACCCGCCCTTGGAAATACCGGTCAGTATCACCGCCGGGACGGCAACGGCGAAGAATGTGATGTCGAAGGTCACTCGGGTTATTCCATTTTAAAGGCTTACCATGTCGGTGTCGGCCCGTGATATGCGTCGGTCCAATAGCCCACATGTGTTCGACATTCGCCGGCCCGCAGCCTTATCTCCGGGGATGCCCGAGCTACCCGCCTAGGAATATCGCGTTCGATTAGACTGTAGGCCAGCAGTGGATAAGATCCCGAGCGATGACCCACGTCGTTGTAGTTGAGCCCGACGGTAGAGTGGCGCAGGCGCCCCTCGCCAGGGCCGAGAAGGTAGATCTCTCATAAGGCGTCGCCCACGGTCAGCGCAATCGTCTAGAGTACTTCCAGTTAAATTCGGTCGGCGAGTCGCAGGACGCATAATGTCAGTCGATCAGATCATCATCGCCGGCGGCGGCATCGGGGGCATTGCCGCTGCGCTCGCGCTGAGCCAAAAGGGCCGGTCGGTAAAGCTGCTGGAACAGGCGTCCGAGTTTGCCGAAGTCGGCGCCGGCATCCAGATCGGTCCCAACGTGTTCAAGATGTTCGACGTGCTTGGCGTCACCGAAGCGATCAACGACGTTGCGTTCTTCCCCGACAACCTCGTCATGCGCGACGCCCTGACCGGCGACCGGATTACCAGCGTCCCGGTCGGCTCCGCGGCGTTCCGCGCGCGCTACAACTACCCCTACGGGGTAATCTATCGGCCCGACCTGCACAAAGTCCTGATTGATGCGTGTGCCGCCTCGCCACTGGTTGAGCTGCAGGTGAATCAGAATGTCGTAGGCTACGAGGATACAGGCAAGAAAGTGCGCGTTTTCACCGAAACCGGAACGACCCACGAAGGCGCGGCACTGATCGGCGCGGACGGACTGTGGTCGGCGGTGCGCGGACAGCTTGTGGGCGATGGGAAACCGCTTGTTTCTGGCCACATCGCCTACAGGGCAGTTCTACCCATTGCGGAGGTGCCGGCGCATATCGACCAGAACAACATCGTGTTGTGGGCCGGTCCGAAGACCCATCTGGTACACTATCCCCTGCACCGTGGCGACATCTTTAACCTGGTCGCGGTTTTCCACAGCGATCGTTACGAGGAGGGCTGGGACACTTACGGCGATCCGGAGGAGTTGAATGCTCGCTTCCAGGGCGAGCACGAAGACGTTCTCACCATGCTCGGCAAGATCGAGAGCTGGCGCATGTGGGTGCTTTGTGATCGCGAGCCGATCCGAGATTGGAGCCGGGGGCGGGTAACGTTGCTGGGAGATGCCGCTCATCCGATGCTTCAATATTTGGCGCAGGGCGCGTGCATGGCTACAGAGGACGGCGTTTGCTTGGCGACCAGCGTCGCGGCCTCCGGTGATGATTTTGAGACTGCCTTCATGGAATATCAGCAGCTGCGGTATCTGCGCACCGCGCGCGTCCAACTTACGGCGCGTCTGTTCGGCGACATCTATCACGCCGCGGGCGCAACGGCGGATCTGCGCAGCGCGATGCTTGGCGTCCAGGACCCAACGAAACCGGGCGAAGGCATGGCTTGGTTATATGAGGGCCTCGATGACACCGGCGCGCAGCAGTTCAAGCCCGGCGGTGGAGGTAGATAGCGAGGAAATAGTTCCAACCGCGACGCACTTGTGGGGTCCATCAAATTGGCGAGAGCGGGTCCCCAGGACGGGATCGTGTTCGCTGGTCGGACCCACCCCACCCCCGCCCGGTCGGGCTCAGTCCGGGCGTTTTCGACTTCGTATTGGGTTGGCAATCTGCTCGTTGCATCCCAACCGTCAATTGGACAAGATGGGTGGATGGTGGAACGAGTGCCAAATGGGTTTTCTCGGAACAATTGACGTTACCCTGCCGGGCCGAAATCCGCCCGATGCGCGTCAGATTACACCCAAGCCTGCGCGCCCACTGACTTTCTATCGCCGGGCGGCCGGGTGAGTGTTACGGGCCGGCGCCGCGCTGGCATGAGTGTGGAGACCGGGACGACTGCGGGCGGGGTCGAGGTTCTAGCTCGCGACGTGAGGGAGACGGAAGCGATGGCAGCGGACCGCTTTCACGTGAAGATCGCGCCCCAGGGCATGAGCCTCAACGACTTCGTGGCCATGGAGGAGAGTCTTTTCTCCCAGCAGGGGCTCGACGTCGAGTTCGACATGACGATCTTTCGCGGCACCCAGTCGAGCTGGAAGAATATGGATTACTTCGAGCGGCCGCAGGACAAGCCTTTCGCCGACGGCGAAGAAGTGATCCAGGGCGCGTGCGAGTGAGGCAGCATCTGCAATGCGAGCGCCGGCATGGGCTGCTTCGTTCCTAATGCCTACGGCCTCTCGCCATGGGCGATCTACGTGCGCCCCGATTCGAAGATCAATAAACCGGAGGATCTCAAGGACGTGCCAGTCGCGGTCGGCATGCGGGCGGGCAGCTATTTTAATGTGCCCTATCGCCTCGAGAAGTACCTCTCCCTCGATCACATTAAGTGCGAGAACGTGGGCGGCTTTAGCGTGCGGCTCGAGGCGCTGATCGATGAGGTGATCGAGGCGGCAAGTCTGCTGCCGCCGCAAATCGACATGGCTGAGCAGCTCGGCATGCGCGCGGTCATCGCCGATACTTTCCGGACTTTGTGGTGGGTGCCCGAGGGCATGCCGCGGGCAGCGGTCAAAGGCTACCTCGACGCGCTCCAGGCGGCCGAGGAACTGCTCAAAGCGGACTTGCCGAAGTACCTGCCCCTATGGAAGCACTCGGTCCCGATCAAGTTCTCCGACCGGGATTGGGCCTTCTCCAAATTCAGCCGTGGCGAGCGCTTCGTCTACGAGAACTTCCCGCGCGATGACATCGACGGCAGCTTTTATCAGGTCAAGCGCTGGAATCTCGACCAGTACATCAAGGACCAGACCTACCAGAATCTGATCTACCCGATTCGGCCCTAGGCGCCGGCGGCGCTTGCGATGACGAGGTTAATGCCGGCGCGGCTATTGCACGAGCTTCAACACCGATGACTAATAGTCGCAGTTGCCTATGCTGGCGCCTTCAAATATGCCCGGTTCGGCAATCCACTTAAAGGATTCGTCAAAGGTTTCCTCAGTGTAGGCTCGAATACGATGCGTTCACCCGGGCCCCAGTGACGGGTGCCCAACAGACGGCATCCAATTTATCGCATCAACCTGGATTACGTTCCAATGCTTACCTAGCGCTTACCCGATAAAAAAGGGCCTAGCCGTTTCTGGCTGACCCTTTGATTTAAATGGTGGGCGCGGCTGGGATTGAACCAGCGACCCCTACGATGTCAACGTTGTGCTCTCCCGCTGAGCTACGCGCCCTTGCAACGGCCAATCGACATCATCGACCGCGCCGTATCGTTGGAGAATCGGTTATCCTTCAATCGTGGCGACTTTGCAACCCCGGCCGTCTGCAGGGTTATGGTGCTCGAATATTGCCGCTTCAAGCCGCCAGCATGCGATCGATCTCGGCGACGATCTCGCGTAAGTGGAAGGGTTTTGAAAGCACGCGCGCATCGCGCGGCGCCGTCTCACGCGCCTTCAAAGCGACCGCGGCAAAGCCGGTAATGAACATGACCCGGATCGCCGGCTGGGCGGTGCCCGCGCGGCGCGCGAGTTCGATCCCATCGATACCCGGCATGACGATGTCGGCGATCAGAAGATCGTATTCCTTGTCGTTGACAGCGCTCTCGGCGCTGAGGCCATCGCCGACGGAATCCACAGTGTGCCCGGCGCGTACCAACGCACCGGCGAGAAAACGCCGCATCGCTTCGTCGTCTTCGGCAAGAAGTATTCTAGCCACGAACGCTATCCCATCCTTGATCAACAACCTAAGAATTGCATGCTAACTATTCTTGCGTTGCCAAAGTGTAAAGAGAGTCCCCGCAGACGCAAGCCCCAGAGGACAATTTTTCACGATTGATTTATCATATCATGGGGGCGCGTGACAGCGGCCGCACGATGGTCTATTTGGTCTTGTGATGGATACGCTCGCGCAGTTCGCCGCCCTCAGCGCATGCCCGTGCGATACCCTCGCCGGCGAGGCGCAGACTGTACCGATAATATTCGCCTCCCCGCACAGCGGTCGCGACTATCCCGCCTCGTTCGTTGCCGCCTCCCGCCTCGATCCGCTGACCCTGCGGCGCTCGGAGGATTCCTTCGTCGACGAGTTGTTCGTGGCCGCCCCCAATCTCGGCGCGCCGCTGCTGCGGGCGCTGTTTCCGCGCGCCTATGTCGACCCCAACCGCGAGCCCTATGAGCTCGACCCTTCAATGTTCGATGGCGACCTGCCCGATGAGGCCAACACCACCTCGCCACGGGTGGCGGCCGGGCTCGGCACGATTGCCCGGGTCGTTTCCAGCGGCGCGGAGATCTACGATGGCAAGCTCAGCGTCGACGATGCACTGCGCCGGATCGAGACCTTCTATCGACCCTACCATGCCGAACTCCGCCGTCTGGTTGAGCGAACCAAAGCCAAGTTCGGGGCGGCCCTTCTGGTCGACTGCCATTCGATGCCCTCGGTCGGCGGGCCGATGGATCAGGATCCAGGCCTCAAGCGGGTCGATTTCGTGCTCGGGGACGCTCACGGCGCATCCTGCGCACCAGCCCTGAGCGATGCGGTCGGCACTTTCCTGCACGATGCCGGTTACATCGTCACCCGAAATGCACCTTACGCCGGCGGATTTACGACACGCCACTACGGCCGACCCAGCGAGGGCGTCCACGCCCTGCAGATCGAGATCAATCGGGCGCTCTACATGAACGAGGCCACGTACGAAAGAAAACCCTATTTCGCAACCCTCGCCCGGCACATGGGCGAACTCGCTGGTGTCCTCTCCGATCTCGACCCGTGCAGACTGGTGGCCGATGGACCCAGCGCCTAGCGGGTAGAATCCAACATTGGGTATTCATATGACGGGTTTCCGGTTTCACCCGGCTATGCGCGTGATGCCGGCCGATACAGCGCGGGCTGCGCGCCGCTGTAAACACGGCAAACTATTGATAGATTACTGCGACCGGCCAATCGGCATTAGGCAAAGGAAGGGGCCGCGCTTATTCCGCGCGGCCCAAGTCTAGGGAGGAAACGCTTTAGAAGCGTATCTGCGCTATCGAGGCCATCTGCAAACACCCTCGATATCGCACTGCACAATATAAGGGTGCGCGAGATTAATTCAATCACAAGGACCTTCTTTTTTCCCAATCCAAGCCCATAATTACGCATCACTATAGCCGAAGGAACGGTCACTTCGCAGGCATAATATTGCATCGCAGCGAACACACGAGCAGCTGCGGCAGCCAAATGCCGCCGAACCATTGCAACCCCGACACTTTCACTGGCACGCGGATTGCTCTCTTCACCTATTGGAGGGAGTAGCCATGTCAAACCGATCCGGAATTAGGGCGGCGATCGCGGGGTCCGCGCTGTTCGCCTCAGCCGTCGCACTGGCCCCGGGACCTGCTGCCAGCGCAGCCAAAATATCTCTGCGTTCCAATGATTTATGCGCCAGCCTAATCCTGCGTACGGAAGGGCAGCGGGGCATTCCCGCGCGTCTTTTGGGCGCAATTTCGCTCGCCGAATCGGGTCGCTTCGACCCTGGTAGCCAGGCAACAATTGCCTGGCCCTGGACCGTAAACGCCGGCGGTGATTCTCGCTACTATGCGACAAAGTCGCAGGCGATCGCCGGGGTCCGCCGCCTAAAGGCCCGCGGAGTCCGCAATATCGATGTCGGCTGTATGCAGGTCAACCTGATGCACCACCCCAAAGCCTTTACCAGCCTCGAAGCCGCCTTCGATCCTAAGACCAACGTCGCCTATGCGGCCAGCTATCTCAAAAAACTGCAAGGCACGTCCGGCTCGTGGGTCAGCGCTGTCGCCTCCTACCACTCCGGCGATATGCGGCGAGGGCATCCCTATATGTTGCGCGTCCTGAAGATCTGGATGGGACGGCCGGGCGGTGCCAGGCCAACCCCACTGGCGAGCCTGGGCCGAATCCGACAGGCGGGATCGGCCCGTTTGGCAATTCGATCGCCGCGAGGCAACTGGCGTTCGGCAAGCCTAGTGCGCCGTGCCACCGCCCTACGCACTGTCAAGGCGCGGCGCAAATGGGCGGAAGTGGTGGCGCGCCGAAAGCGCTTTGCCGAATTACTTGGCCGCCGCCAGGCCGCACGCTGGGCCAAGCGCGACCCTTCGTAATCCCGAATGGGTGATCATGCTGCCTAGTGGGGATTTCTCGGCTTCGCGTTCCCTATCGGTCAATTTCATGGTATTTGCTGATCCGAGTTGCATTGGTTCCTGCCATCGGCTTGAGGTGAAGCTGACAGCGCGCGGTGTTGCCGAAAGGGGCTGCGAAGCTGGGTGCGGTAGCCGCGAGGAGGGGCGTCGGGATGACCGCCGAGGCGGGTTGGTTTAAAACCTCCCGGGATGGCGATTGCCTGGTGGTCGAGACCGGCGGGCGCTGGAACGTGCGCACGGTCGAGGCGCTGGAGGGGAAACTCCGGAAGATCGGTGTTGAAGCGCGCACGGGTTCACCAGCAACACGTGCGCGCATCGACATGACGGCGGTCGATGCCCTCGACACCGCTGGCGCCTGGCTCATCACCCGCACCCGGCTGGGGCTGTCGGCGGCGGGAATTCAAGCCGAGGTGACGGGCGCCGGGGCCGCCTATGTCGCGCTCTTGGAGCGTGTCGAGAAGGCGCTGGCACTCGAACGGCCCGAACCCCAAAAGGCCAACCGGTTCTTTAGGCTGCTCGAAGGGCTGGGCAAGGCCCAGTTCGAAATGTTCGCCGTAGCCCGCAACCTTCTTTCCTTCTTCGGCCTGACTCTCATCGTGTTCTTTCGAGTGTTATTGCGGCCGGGCCGCCTGCGCTTCACCGCGCTGGTCTTTCGGATGCATTCGACGGGCATGAGCGCCCTGCCAATCGTCGGCTTGCTGTCGTTTCTGATCGGCGTCGTCGTCGCCTTCCAGGGCGCCGACCAGTTGCGCCAGTTCGGCGCCGAGATCTTCACCGTCAATCTGCTGGGAGTATCGATCCTGCGCGAGCTGGGTCCGCTGATCACGGCGATCCTCATCGCCGGCCGCTCGGGCAGCGCCTTCACCGCGCAGATCGGCACCATGAAGGTGAACCAGGAGATCGACGCGATGGAAACCATCGGCCTAGACCCGATTGAGATCCTGGTCATTCCGCGCGTACTTGCGCTGATGATCACGTTGCCGCTGTTGGTCTTCTACGCCGACATCATGGCCATGCTGGGCGGCATGCTGATGGCGACGACGGCGCTCGATATATCGGTCTCGACTTTCCTCAAGCAGCTTCAGAGCTCGGTCACGATCACCACTTTCATGGTCGGCATGGTCAAGGCGCCGGTCTTTGCCTTCCTGATCTCGCTGGTCGGATGTTTCGAAGGCTTCAACGTTTCTGGCAGCGCCGAAAGCGTCGGCCGCAAAACGACGACCTCAGTAGTCGAGGCGATCTTCCTGGTCATTGTCGTCGACGCTGCCTTTTCCATCACCTTCTCGTTCCTGGGGATCTGAAAGGAATGACGGAACAACCGATCATCAGAATCCGGGGTTTGAGAACCCAGTTCGGGACGAGCGTCATTCATGACGATCTCGATCTCGACGTGCGCCGGGGCGAAGTGCTGGGGGTTGTCGGCGGCTCGGGCACCGGTAAATCGGTGCTGCTGCGCACGATCATCGGCCTCAACAAGGCGCGCGCCGGCACGATCGAGGTGTTCGGCGAAAATATGACGCAGATGTCTGATACCCAGCAGCGGGTGATGCAGGAACGCTGGGGGGTCCTGTTCCAGGACGGCGCGCTATTCAGCTCGCTGACCGTGGCCCAGAACATCGAAGTGCCCCTGAAAGAACACACCAAACTCAAGCGTGACGTCATCCGCGAGCTTTCCGCGGTCAAGGTCGACATGGTCGGTTTGCCGCCCGATGCGGCCTACAAATATCCGTCCGAGCTGTCCGGGGGCATGCGCAAACGCGCCGGGTTGGCGCGCTCGCTGGCCCTCGATCCCGAGCTTGTATTTCTCGACGAGCCCACTGCCGGCCTCGATCCGATCGGCGCGGCGGCCTTCGACAATCTGATCCGCAACCTTCAACAAAGTTTGAACCTCACCGTTTTCATGGTAACCCACGATCTCGATTCTTTGGCCGCTGTCTGTGACCGCATCGCCGTGTTAATCGACAAAAAGATCGTAGTGGACACCATGGAAAATTTGATGGAATTGGAACATCCATGGATGCAGGATTACTTTCATGGACCGCGTAGCCGCGCGGCGATGAAAATGTAAGCGCTGCGCTTGGCCGAAACGATGTGGAATTCCCTGCGGTTAAGCGGATAGGAATGAAAGGGGGACGTCATGGAAACACGCGCCAGCTACGTTCTAGTCGGCGGTTTCGTCCTGATCATCATCGTTGCGATGTTCGGTTTCGTTCTGTGGATCGCAAAAGGCCAGATCGACAAGCAACAAGCGAGTTACCAGACCTATTTCAAAACCACGGTTACTGGCCTGCAGGTCGGCAGCGTGGTTCGCTACCGGGGTATTCTCGTTGGCGAAGTAACGAAGATCCGCGTCTCGCTGAAGAATACGAATGAAATCGAGGTCACCTTCGAGGTCAAGCGCGATACCCCAATCGATCGATTCTCGACTGCGGTGCTCGAGACCCAAGGCATCACTGGTGTCGCCTTCATCCAAATAAAGCACGACGCCAAAGGCTACGAAGCCTGGCGTGCGGTGGTGACCAACGAGGCTGTTAAACCGGGCGCACCGCAGGTCGATGTGGCCCGCGGGGCGCAGTACCCCACCCTCGACTCCGACAGCTCCGGCTTCGAGAAAATTCTCTCGGATCTACCTAAGATGCTGGCCAGTATCCGCGAGCTGGCGGACGCGGCGAAAAGCCTATTCGACAGGGGTAATCTCGACTCGATCAAGACGACGCTGACCAATCTGGCCCTACTCTCAAAGGGGATTAGCAAAAGCGGGGAGAAGATCGACCGCCTGATCGGCAATCTCGACAAGGCTGTTAAGCAGCTCCCGCCGGCAATCGCCGATGCCCGAGCCGGCATCCGCAAATTCGGCACCATGAGCGCCAGCCTCAACAAGGCTGTCCTGGAGCTTCCGCCGGCAATCGCCGATGCTCGAGCCGGTATACGCAATTTCGGTGCAATGAGCGCCAGCCTCAATAAGCTGATCAAGGAGACCCGCCGTCCGATCCGAGATTTTGCGGCGACCGGGCTTTACGAGCTGTCGTTGTTCATCACCGAGGCGCGCGAGTTGGTGCGCAACCTCAACCGCGTTTCCAAGCGTATCGAGGACGACCCGTCGCGCTTCCTGTTCGGCAGCGGGCAGAAGGGGTACACGCCTAAATGAACGTAACCACCCTCGCCGCGACCTGCCGGCAGGCATCCTTCCGAGCACATTGGGCTGGGGGCCTCGCGGTCGCCCTGGTCGCGGTCTCCGGCTGTTCCTCGATCATTCCCGGCGCGGACCGCGACCCGCCTGAGCTCTTCGATCTCTCGCCGAAATCGACCTTCGCCCCCAACTTGCCGAAGGCGAACTGGCAACTCATCGTCGAGCGCCCGATCGCCGCGGCGGGTCTGTCTTCCTCGCGTATCGCGCTGAAGCGCCATCCGTTACGGCTCGAATACTATGCCAAGACCACTTGGACCGATATCGCACCAAAAATGGTTCAGACCTTGATGGTCGAATCGTTTGAAAATTCGGGCCGGATCGTCGCGGTCGGCCGAGAATCGGCGGGCCTGCGCTCGGACTTCGTCCTCAAGACCGAAATGCGCGAATTTCAAGCCGAATATACCAGCGGCATAAAAAACAGCGCCAAAACCAACGCGCCCCGGATACGGATAAGGATCAGTGCCAAGCTGGTCCTCATGCCCCAGCGAATCATCGTCGCCGGCAAGACGATCGAAAAAGTCGTCAAAGCCGAAACGAACTCGATGGCGGCGATCGTAAGAGCCTTCGACCGCGCGCTCGGCAAGACCCTCAAGAGTCTTGTCGCCTGGACACTGCGAACCGGCGACAAGGCTTGGAAGGCGCGGTCCCGCAGATCGCGCATCGGCAGTTAGCGTACGATCTTACCATAAAATAGGGTTTGGCCATTTCCAATTGGCAAGTTCGTGCGTAAGGCCACCTATCCCTCGTCCGCGTCAACCGCTATGAAGCCCAGCTTGTAAATTCTCGACCCGGGAAATACAGATGACATTCGATATCGCGCGGGCACGCCGCGAAACACCTGGGTGCGAGCGCGTCCTTCATTTCAACAACGCCGGCGCCGGGCTCCTCCCGCAACCAGTTCTCGACGCCATCACCGGCCATCTCGAGCGCGAGGCGCTGGACGGCGGATATGAAGCCGCGGCCGACGCACACGCCGATGTGGAACGCGTCTATGCCGCCGCCTCGTCTATGCTCAATTGCGCCTCTGGTGAGATCGGGATCGTCGAGAACGCCACCCGTGCTTGGGACATGGCGTTCTACGCCATGCGCTTTTCCGCCGGGACACGCATCCTCACCGCCCAGGCGGAGTATGCCAGCAACTATATCGCCTACCTGCAGGTCGCCCGCACGACCGGTGTGAAGATCGAAGCAATCGCCAACGACGAGCACGGCCAAGTGTCGATCGAGGCGCTCGAAAACGCCATCGACGATGACGTGAAGCTGATTTCGATGACCCACGTGCCGACCAATGGTGGCCTCGTCAATCCAGCGGCCGAGATTGGCCGCATCGCCCGCTCGGCAAATATTCCCTTTTTGCTCGATGCTTGTCAGTCTGTCGGCCAAATGCCGATCGATGTCGAGGAAATCGGCTGCGACGTTCTTACAGCGACCGGCCGCAAATACCTGCGCGGCCCACGCGGCACCGGGATTCTCTATGTCCGCAGCGAATTGATCGAATCCCTCGACCCACCTTTTCTCGACCTGCACGCGGCGGAATGGACAGCCAACGGTGACTATAGGATTCGTCCCGATACGCGTCGCTTCGAGAATTGGGAGGGCAACGTCGCCGGCAAGATCGGGCTCGGCGTGGCCATCGACTATGCCGCCGGTTGGGGCCTGCAGGCAATCTGGGAGCGCACAAGGGGGCTGGCGGAAGCGCTGCGGGCCCAGCTTGGCGATATCGCCGGCGTCGACGTACGCGATCTCGGCGAAACCCGCTGCGGCATCGTCACCTTCACCAAGGAGGGCTCAACGCCCGAAGATATCCAGACCGCTCTGGCAAAACGATCGATCAACATCGCGGTCAGTCCACGCAAATATACGCGCCTCGACATGGATGCGCGCGGGTTGGACGCCCTCGCCCGCGCCTCGGTCCACTATTACAACACCGAAGAGGAAGTGATCCGATTCTGCAAAGCCGTGGAAGCGGTTTAGCGCTTCCGTTCGAGCGATAGAACCAAACGCAGGTAAGAAAAAGCCCGGCCGGGCCGGGCGTATTCGGATATTTCGCGGAGCACTACCGTTCAGTTCTTCAGGCCGATACCTTTGAAGCGCCTGTTGAATTTGGCAAGCTGGCCACCGCTATCGATCAGCCGGTGCACCCCGGTCCAAGCCGGGTGCGACTTCGGGTCGACATCGAGACGCATGGTGTCGCCGGGCTTTCCCCAGGTCGAGCGCGTCTTGAACTCGGTGCCGTCGGTCATGATCACGTTGATCTCGTGGTATTCCGGATGAATGTCTTTTTTCATTAGTTTGTAAGCCTACTTCGCTGGTGTTCGGCGGATATATAGTCAAGCGCGCCAGGACTGGCAAGCATCCAGCGGGGTTGCTATATCAGCAATCTCCCCCGCCAACCTCCCGCCAGCTCAGCGTTAGAGCATGAGGTTATCGTGAGCGAAGCCCGCGAGCAGTCTCCCGCCGGCCCGGTACAAGGCACTGCCGATCAGCGCTCGCGTGCGCAACGCTTGCGCCAGCTTCGCCTTCTAGTGCAATTCCTGCGCCCTTACCGGCTGCATATCGCCGGCGCTCTTGCCGCGCTGATCGTTGCGGCATCGACGGTGCTGGTCTTCGGAGTCGGGCTCAGATGGTTGGTCGACAAGGGGTTCTCCGGCGGCAACACCGATCTTCTGGATCAGGCGCTGCTACTGCTTTTTGGGGTCATCGCGGTCATGTCGATGGCGACCTTTGCACGCTCCTTCATGGTCTCCTGGCTGGGCGAGCGGGTCGCCGCCGACATCCGCGCCGCGGTCTTCGGCAACGTTCTGCGGCTAACCCCCTCATTCTATGAGATCACGCCGATCGGCGAAGTGCTGTCGCGGCTGACTACCGATACGACGCTGCTGCAGACCATCGTCGGTTCGTCGGCCTCGATGGCTTTGCGCAATGTGCTGATGTTGTTCGGCGGCACCATCATGATGGTGGTGACCAGCCCAAAGCTGACCGGGCTGGTGGCGCTGGTGGTGCCCTTCGTCATGGTGCCGGTATTGGTCTACGGCCGCCGGGTGCGTCGGCTCAGCCGCGCCAGCCAGGACCGGATCGGTGATATCGGGGCCTATATCGAAGAAACACTGAATGCCATCCAGACTGTCCAGTCCTTCAGCCATGAGCCCCACGACGTACGCCGCTTCAGCGGGCGGGTCGAGGAAGCCTTCCGCACCGCCATCTCCCGCATCCGCGCACGCTCCACCCTGGCGGCCATGGTCATCCTGCTGATATTCGGGGCCATTGGCGTGATCTTGTGGATCGGCGGCCGCGATTTAATGGCTGGGCGCATCACCGCCGGCGAGCTTTCAGCTTTCGTATTTTACGCCGTGGTCGTCGCCGGCTCGGTCGGCGCCATCGCCGAATTCATCGGAGATTTACAGCGCGCGTCCGGCGCCAGCGAACGACTGTTCGAGCTGCTGGCGACCGAGCCGAGCGTCGTGCCGCCGAAAAACCCCCTGCCGCTGCCCGTACCGGCCAAGGGTGAAATTATCCTCGACGACGTCGGATTCGTCTATCCCTCGCGGCCCGGGGACGCGGCGCTCGATCATTTCTCGCTTAAGATCGCCGGCGGCGAAAAGGTGGCATTGGTTGGGCCTTCGGGCGCCGGCAAATCGACCGTCTTTCAGCTTCTTCTGCGCTTTCACGATCCAAGGACCGGCGTCATCCGCTTCGACGGCGTGCCCCTCTACCGGGCCGACCAGACGGAGTTGCGCGCGCGTATCGGCCTGGTGCCGCAGGAGCCGGTGATTTTCGCTGACAATATTGCCGAAAACATCCGCTACGGCCGTCCCGAGGCCAGCGACGCGGAAGTCCGAGAAGCGGCCGAGGCCGCCGCTGCGCTGGAATTCATCGACCGGCTCCCGGACGGGTTCTCGACCCATCTCGGCGAGCGCGGGGTGCGTCTCTCAGGCGGCCAGCGTCAGCGCATCGCCATCGCCCGCGCGGTCCTGCGCGACCCGGCGCTGCTGCTGCTTGACGAGGCAACCAGCGCGCTCGACGCCGAAAGCGAGCGCATGGTGCAGCGCGCGCTCCGCGACCTCATGGCCGGGCGCACAACGATCGTCATCGCTCACCGACTGGCCACCGTGAAGAATGCCGACCGCATCGTCGTGATCGATCATGGCAAGATCGTCGCCACCGGCACCCACGACAAGCTCAAACGCCAGGGCGGTCTCTACGCGCGCCTGGCTGCCTTGCAGTTCGATGCCACCGGCGAAGCTGATGGAGACGCGAAATGATTACTTGTTACCTGCGCTACATTATCGATCCCCGGTAGCTCGACGATTTCGAGCGCTATGCAAAACTCTGGATCCCGTTGGTGAATAAGTTCGGCGGTACCCATCACGGCTAATATCCGGCGTCCGAGGGCGCCAATGATATTGCCTTCGCGCTCTTCAGCTTTCCTTCGATGGCGGAATACGAAGCCTACCGCAGGAAGAGCTTCGAGGATCCCGACTGCAATGCCGCCTTCGACCACGCCGCCAAGACCCGATGCATTATCAGCTACGAGCGCAGCTTCCCGCGGCCAGTGTTCGAATTGAGTGGCGCGCGACAAATGAGCCTCAGCCAGCCTACCGCTGGGTGAACTTCAACTCGATGCGGCGGTTCTTGCGCAGGGCTTCGTCGGTGCCGCCGTTGTCGAGCGGGTGGAATTCCCCGAAACCGGTCGGGGCGACGCGGCCCGGCGGGATGCCCTCGGCGATCAGGTAACGCACCACCGCTAAGGCGCGCGCTTGGCTAAGCTCCCAGTTCGAGGGGAACTTCTCGTTGTGGATCGGCCGGCGATCGGTGTGGCCATCGACCCGCAATATCCAGTCGATGTCCCGCGGAATTTTGACTGCGATCTCTTTCAAGGCTTTGGCGAGCTTGGCGAGCTGCGCCTTGCCGCCTTCCTGCAGCTCGGCCTCGCCGGTGGGGAACAGCACCTCGGACTGGAAGACGAAGCGGTCGCCGACAATGCGGATATCCTTTCGTTCCCCGAGAACCGCGCGCAAGCGCCCGAAAAACTCCGATCGGTAACGATTGAGCTCAAGCACCTTGCGGGCGAGCGCCAGATTGAGGCGTTTGCCGAGGTCGGCGATCTTGACTTCCTGACCCGAAGCCTTCTTCTCCGAGGCTTGCAGCGCCTCCTGGATCGACGCCAGCTGCCGGCGCAGCTCGGTGATCTGCTGATTGAGGATATCGAGCCGCGAGCGGGCCGTGGCGGAGAGCTTCTTTTCCGCCTCCAACGCCTTCTTGCTCGAGCCAGCAACACCGGCCAGCGCTTTGGCGCGCGCGCGGGCCTTGTCGCGCGCGGCCAGCGAGGCGCGCAGCTCGGCGGCGATCTCCGCCAGGGATCGACTGAGGCCGGTGCTTTTATTTTGCTCGAGGGACAGAAGTTCGGAAAGCTCGGTGATGCGGCGGTTGAGCTGGATCATTGCCTTGTCGCGACCGGTCAGCGCGTCGGTCAGGTAAAACTGTCCGACCATGAAAATCATCAACACGAAGATGATCAGCATCAGTAGCGAGGCCAGCGCATCGACGAAGCCGGGCCAGATATCGAAGGGACGCCGGGTGCCGCGTGCCGAAATCGCCATGCTCTATCGCCCCACTACTTTCCCCTGTCGGCGAGTGCCGCGATGGTCTTGGCAAGCAAACGGATGTCGCTACTCATCTGTTCGGAGAGGGTGCCGACGCGGGCGGTCATGGCGGTCATGGTGGCGATCGTGGTGGCGTGGCGGTCGTCCTCGCTCGACAACGAGCGCTGCAGCTTGTCGATGCTCTCGGCGGTCTGTTCGAGCAGGGCCTGAATATAGGCCGGAACCGAACCATCGCCCTCGGCGCCACCGATCGACGTGGCAAGGCGGGTCTCGCCGCTCAGCCATTCTTCAAGGTCGTGGTAGAATCGGTTCTGGGCCTGACCCGCCTGAAGATCGAGAAAGCCCAGGATCAACGAGCCGCCAAGACCGAAGAGCGAGGAGCTGAAGGCCGTCCCCATGCCGGAAAGCGGCGCCTGCAGGCCGCGTTTCAGATCGCCGAATATGCTGGCGATATCGCCCGATCCAATGGCCAGCGAGCCGACCACGCCGGCCACCGAACTCACCGTTTCGAGCAGCCCCCAGAAGGTGCCCAACAGGCCGAGGAACACCAGTAACCCGACCATGTAACGGGCGATCTCGCGCGATTCATCGAGCCGCGAGCCGATGCCGTCGAGGAGCGAGCGCATCGCCGCGGCGGTGAGCCGCAGCGCGCCACCCTCGCGGTCGCGTAGCAGAGTCGCCATCGATGCCAGAACCCGCGGCGGGTTCTCCGGAGAGGTCCAGCTTTGGTGGCGCCTGAAATTCTCGATCCAGTCGGCCGCCGGCCTCAAAAGGAACACTTGGCGGAAGATGTAGAGAATTCCGATCAGCAAAACACCGAGGATGACCCCATTGAGGACCGGATTCGCCATGAAGGCATCGCGCAAGGCGACGTACAACGCTCCTAGCGCGGCCAGAACGGCGATCACGAATACGCCCATGCGGAAAAGGTACGCGGTGGGTCGGGTCACCGTGCCGCTCCGATTGCATCCGCGCCGCTATCTCGCGCGATCATCGCCGCTACTGCCCCACCAGCACGAGATCAACCCGATCGATCGGTTTCTCGGTGGTGTTGCTGCCAAGGGCGCGAACCTCGGTGCGGGTCCCCTGGATTCCCGCCTTGATCATGTGCAGTCGCACCGCCAAAGCGCGGGACAATGACAGGCGCCGCGCCTTGTTGCCGCTGGCATAGGCGTAGATCACCAGCCGGCTCTTGGCGTTCCGGAAAAGGCTCTGGATGACCGGTGTCATGTTTTGCCGGGCCGCTGCGGTAAGCTGGGTGGAGCCCTTGGCGAAGGCAATACGCATCTTACCGGTAGACGGGGTGCGGTTGGCTGTCTGGCCCGCGGGATTGCTGGTGGTAGGTTTGCTGACGGCCGGTTTGCTGACGGCCGGTTTGCTGGAAGCGGGTTTACCGGCAGCAGGCGTGCTGGCGGCGGGAGGTGCAACGCGTTCCGATTTGTTGGCGGATTTAACCGCTACCTTTGGCGCGGCCTTTCGGAGATCTTTGGGCTGGGCTGCAGCCCGGATGCGGGCCTCTTCCTCTTTCCGCGCATTTTTTTCCAACGCCATCTTGCGTTGTTCGGCCTCCTTGCGGTCAGCCTCGGCACGTTGGCGCGCTTCCTCGGCCTCGCGCGCGGCGGCGGCTTTCCGGCGATCCTGCTCGGCGCGCCGCTTGGTCGCCGCCTTTCGTGCGATATCCGCCTGCTCGCGCTCTGTCGCGGCGCGTTGGGCGGCGGCGCGTTGGGCAGCTTCCCGGTTGGCAATCTCGGCGCGGATGGCGGCCGGCGGCCTGAGCTCGATCGGCACTCCGGCAGACCCGCGCCTGGCCGGCGGCAGGGTATCGATTGCGCCGAGATCAACCTCTACGGCGGAAGCGGCGAGAGAAGGCGTCGCTGCCGGCAACACTGCAATACTGATCGCCAGCAACGCGCCGAGGCGACATGCGCGAGCTACCAACCAGCGCACGCGTGGTTCACCTGTCGAGGAAAGCATCGGCTCCGATCCCAACAATTTAAACTCAAAGGAAGGCGCAACGCCGATTTGCGGCCGCCGCCCGCATCGATTGCACCATAGCTTAGCGGCCTTGCGTGCGACAACTCGTTTGACACCCCAGTGAAAAAGCGCCCGAACGCTAGGCAGCCATTATGGCGAAATGACGACGTCCGATTTGGTCTATATTTGGCCCCGTCGGGATGACGCCGGTGCGAAGTAAAACCTCCAACCGAAAGCCAGTGACCAGCTTCCGCCAAGGGCAACCGCCCCGTGCCTCCAGGAAACGACAATAGGTACCGCATGGTATCAACCAGCCAGCGCCTTTTTAAGCAATTGCGCCAGATCATTGTGGAGTTTCTCGTTCGAGGCGAGGATGTTACCGCTCGCCAAAACGTTGGTCCGGCCATCGAAATCGGAGACCATCCCGCCGGCCTCGCGCACCAGCAGCAAGCCGCCGGCGATGTCCCACGGCTCAAGCCCGAATTCCCAGAAACCGTCATAGCGGCCGGCGGCAAGGTAGGCGAGATCAAGGGCGGCCGAACCGAAACGCCTGACCCCGGCAACCTCCTGGACCATTGCCTGTAGGGTCTGGAAGTAGCGCGGCTCGGGGTCGTGGCCCTTGAACGGAAGCCCGGTCGCGATCAAGGACTCGGCGAGCACGGTGCGCCCGGATACGCGGAGCCGCTGGTCGTTGAGGTAAGCGCCAATACCCCTCTCGGCCCAGAAGAACTCGTCATGGACCGGCTCGTATACTGCGGCAGCAATGATTTCGCCGTCCCGCTGGTGGGCGATCGAGATGGCAAAATGGGGGATCCCGTGAAGGAAGTTCGTGGTCCCGTCCAGCGGGTCGACAATCCAGCAATTGTGCTCATCCTCGCCCGCGATCTCGCCCTGTTCCTCAAGCAGGAAACTGAACTTCGGCCGCGCCTTGGTCAATTCCTCGCGCAGGACCTGCTCGGCCTTGAGGTCGGCCGCGGTGACGAAATCGGCCGGTCCCTTGCGCGAGACCTGAAGCTGTTCGACCTCGCCAAAATCGCGCGCCAGCCCGCGCGCTGCCTTGCGGGCAGCGCGTTCGATGACGTTGATGATCGCCGATTTCCTCGTCGATTGCATGGGAACAGCCTTGCCCTAAATTTTGGCGCGCTCGACATAGGTGCCGTCAGCGGTATTAACGACGATGCGGGTGCCGGCCTCGATATGCGGTGGCACTAATACCCGTTCGCCGTTTTCGAGCATCGCCGGCTTGTAGGACGACGAGGCTGTCTGGCCCTTTACCACCGCATCAGCCTCGGTGACCTCCATGACCACACTGTCCGGCAGGGCGACACTGATCGCCGATCCCTCATAGCTTTGCACCGTGACCACCATTCCGTCCAGCAGGTAGGCGGCGGGCTCGCCGATCATCTCGCGGGTGAAAGTGACTTGCTCGTAGTTCTCCTGGTCCATGAAGGTGAACTCATCGCCGTCGGCAAAGAGATACTGATAGGGTTGCTCCTCGAGACGCACACGCTCGACCGTTGCCGACGAACGGAAGCGCTCGTTCAACTTGGTGCCATCACGGATGTCCTTGAGCTCAACCTGGAGGTAGGCTCCGCCCTTACCGGGCTGTGTATGCTGTATCTTGACCGCGCGCCACAAGCGACCTTGATGCTCGATCACGTTGCCAGGACGGATGGCATTACCGTCGATCTTCATGTGCGTAATCGCTTCGATGGGGATAGGGAAAACCGGTGCGGCGCGGAAGCTATCACCAAGCCATACGCAAGGCAACGCGGCACCCCATTGACCGGGGAGCAGCGATCAGGCGCGCTGCCAGAATGGTCGCCTCGCGGTCGCCACGTAGATGCCCGTAAGGATCAGCCCGACGCCGGCGAGATGGTAGAAGTGCAGCGACTCGCCCAACAGGAGCATCGCCAGCCCCGTGGCGAATGCAGGTACCAGATGCAGAAACAGGCTCGCCTTGCCGGCCCCGATGGCGCGCACGCCGAAGTTCCAACAAATATAGGCGCCGATCGAGGCGAAGAACGCGAGGTAGGCGATGCCGCCGACGCTGCGGGCGGTCAGGATGATATCCCCGCCCAGCCAACGCTCGACCACGAAAGCTGGCAGCAGCATCACGATCCCGCCGATCATGATCGTGGCAAGGAAATTGAGCGGCTCAAGCTCGCTCGGCCAATGACGCAGAAGAACGCTGTAAAGCGACCAGAGAAAGAGGGCGAAGAAAATGAGCAGATCGCCGGTCCCCAAATCGAGCGCCAAGAGCGCCCACACGTCACCGTGCGAAATGATGGTGACGGCGCCGACCAGCGAGACTGCAACGCCGATTCCCTGGCGCCAACTATTACGCTCGCCCAGCCCGGCCCAGGAAATGACGATGACGAAGATCGGCGTCGCGGCGTTCATCAACGAGCCATTGATCGCGGTGGTCGTCTTAAGGCCGTAGTAGATGAGGGTATTGAAGACGGTAACGCCGAGGAATGAGAAAACCACCAACCGCTTCCACTCAACGGCAACGACCGCGCGCTGGGCCCACAGCCCGCGCGCGACAAAAGGCAGGAAAACGACAGCGGCAATACCCCAGCGCAAGAAGGCCAGCGCCATGGGCGGCACGTCCTCGTAGATCGCCCGCCCGACGATCCAGTTGCCGCTCCACAGGAACGCCGTCACGAGGAGCGCGAGATAGGGGAGCATTGTTCCCCGAGCGCCACCCACAGGCCGGGGGCTTGTCGTAACTTCACCTAGATCAGCCATGCGAGCTAGTGGATAAAATCCAACAAATGGTACCCATACGATTCCGTATCCTGGCTACTATCCACTAAAACGTCACCACGCTGCGGATGCTTTTACCCTCGTGCATCAGATCGAAGGCGTCGTTGATCTTGTCGAGCTTCATGGTGTGGGTGATCAGATCGTCGATGTTGATCTTGCCGTCCATGTACCAATCGACGATGCGCGGAACTTGGGTTCGGCTCCTGGCGCCACCAAAGGCGGTGCCCTTCCACACCCGTCCGGTGACCAGCTGGAAGGGCCGGGTCGAGATTTCCTGCCCTGCCCCGGCGACGCCGATGATGACCGAGACCCCCCAGCCCCGGTGACAGCATTCGAGGGCCTGGCGCATGGTCTCGACATTGCCGATGCACTCGAAGCTGTAATCGGCGCCACCCTTGGTCAACTCGACCAGATGGCCGACGACGTCGCCACCGATTTCCTTGGGGTTGACGAAATCGGTCATCCCGAATTTTTCGGCCAGCGCCCGCTTACCCGGATTGGTGTCGACCCCAATGATACGATCGGCGCCGGCCATCCTCGCCCCCTGAACTACGTTGAGCCCGATGCCGCCGAGCCCGAAGACGACGACGTTGGCGCCCGGCTCGACCTTGGCCGTGTTGATGACCGCGCCGATGCCGGTAGTGACCCCGCAGCCGATGTAACAAATCTTCTCGAACGGCGCGTCGTCGCGCACCTTGGCCAGTGCGATCTCGGGCAGCACGGTGAAATTTGCGAAGGTCGAGGTTCCCATATAATGATGCAGGCTGTCCTTGCCGATCCGGAACCGGCTGGAGCCGTCGGGCATCACCCCGCGCCCTTGGGTCTCGCGGATCGCGGTGCACAAATTGGTCTTGCCCGACAGGCACGATTTGCAGGCGCGGCATTCTGGAATGTAGAGCGGGATTACGTGATCGCCCTTGGCCAAACCGCTCACCCCCTTGCCGATATCGATAACGACCCCCGCCCCCTCGTGGCCGAGGATCGCTGGGAACAGTCCCTCGGGATCGTCCCCCGACAGGGTGAAGGCATCGGTGTGGCAGATCCCAGTCGCCTTGATCTCGACCAGAACCTCGCCTTCCTTCGGTCCGTCGAGCGTGACCGTTTCTATAGTGAGCGGCTTGCCGGCGGCGTGGGCGACGGCGGCGCGGATCTCCATAACGACCCCCCTCTTTTATTCTTAAAGCCCGTGTCCGGCCCCGATTTGACCAGCGCCGGGCGGCCACGGCAAGCCCGGGGACCAGCGTTGCGAAATTTTTGATCCTGTGACGGCTGTCACAGCATCCAAACTGGATTCGGACTAGTAGTTGGTCAAATGTGAAAGATTGGAGTCTTTACGCCATGTCACGGGATGATACATTTTGGGGCAGGCTCGGTCAGCGCGTGCTGTTCGGATCGGCCTACTTGATGGTCGCGTTGATCGCGACACCCGCACTGCTCCTTTTAGCGCTGCCCTTTTTGTTGTAGAGGGCCTGCTATAGAGGGGAGACGTATATTCCTGTACGAAATTAGTCCTACCCAGCAGCCACGATGACTTTATTGAAGGCCGAGACCGCCGCCGGCGGTCCGGCTTCGTGCGCCCAGACGCCTGCCACGACGGCAAGGAAATCGGCCCCCGCCTCAACCAGCGGTCGGCAATTCTCGGGCGTGATCCCGCCAATGGCGACGCTGGGGACGAGCATGACCTCCGACCACCAGCGCAATAGCTCGATATCCGCTTGTCCCTTCGCCTCCTTGGTCCCGGTCGGGAAGAACGCGCCGAAGGCAACATAATCGGCCCCCCCCTCGGCCGCCTCCATCGCCAAATGGCGCGAAGAATGACAGGTGACCCCGACAATACGATCGGCCCCCAGCAGCCTGCGCGCGGCATCATAGCCGGCATCATCCTGACCGATATGGACCCCGTCGGCGCCCATCTCGGCAGCCAAATCGGGTCGGTCGTTGATCACGAATGCAACGTCGCGGGACTGGCAGACCGGCATTAACAGCTCACTCGCACGCCGAACCGCGTCGTCATCAACGCCTTTGAGACGGAGCTGCAGGCTGGCGACGTCGCCGGCATCGAGAACACCGGCGAGGGTATCTACAAATTCGTGCGGCTCGAAGGTTGGTGGGGTGATCAGGTAGAGCCGGCAGGGATCGTGGCGAACTTGGTCCATGGGCGCGCCGTTGCGACCGACCGGAAAGCTGGCCTATTCCTTCCCTTTATAGATTTTCACCACCGCATCGAGCAGCTTGAGCGCGTCCTCACGCGGGCGCTGGAAGGAATTGCGGCCGATGATCGAGCCGCTGGCGCCGCCATCGCGGATCTGACGGATTTCGTCGAGCAGTTCCTTATCGCCCTTGGCGCCGCCGCCGGAAAAAACCACCAATCGGCGCCCATTGAAGGCCGACTGGACGACATGGGCGATGCGCGTAGACAAACTCGACACATCGATTTTCTGATCCTCGTAAACCTTCTTCGCCTCGGCCTGTTCGATATGCGCTGCCGGCGGCTTGACCTTGATGATATGGGCGCCGAGAAGCGCCGCCATATGGGCAGCATAGGCGGTGACGTCGATCGCCGTCTCGCCCTCCTTCGAAAGGTTGCCGCCGCGCGGGTAGGACCAGATCACCACCGCCAACCCGACCGCCTTGGCTTCTTCCGCCAACTCGCGGATTTCCTCGATCATCTCGAACTGTTCCTCGGAGCCGGGATAGATGGTGAAACCGATCGCCGAGCAGCCCAGCCGCAGCGCATCGCCGACCGAAGCGGTCACCGCCTGATCCTTGGTCACCGCGTGGCTGTTGGCGCTGTTGAGTTTGAGGATCGTCGGTACGGCGCCGGCAAAGCTGTCGGCGCCGGCTTCGAGCAGCCCCAGGGGCGCGGCAAAGGCCGACAGCCCGGCATCGATGGCGAGGCGGTAATGGTAATGCGGATCGTAAGCTGGCGGGTTGGGCGCGAAGCTGCGGGCGGGCCCGTGCTCGAAACCCTGGTCGACCGGCAGGATCACCAGTTTGCCGGTGCCGGCGAGCCGGCCATGCATCAGGATGCGCGCGAGGTTGGCCTTGGTGCCGGGACAATCGCTCTCGTAGTTGGCCAGAATTCGCCGCACGCGCTGGGTGATTTTCATTTCTATGGATCCTGCAGATGGTTCGATTCGGTGACAGTGGGAGATTATACCAAGGATCACTTGCCGCAAACGCCCCCTAATCCACTATCGTTTAATCTATTGCGTGCGCGTTAATTTTTGTCAGTTTCTCATTTATTCAACCAGGTCCTGCAGGCGTTCGCGGCATCGTCTACGCCCGCCAGATCGATCGCATCTGGCCGAACTTCGATCACCGCCGCCCCGGATTGTGCGGCCATCTCCGCCAATTTCGTCGCCACCGCTGGATCACCCCGAAAGCACACAACCTCGATCCCCTCGCGCAACGCGCCCATTGCGTCGCCTGCCCGATCGCCGCAATCGAGCACCGCCACCGCCTCCGCCGCGGGATGCATGCGCCGCCCTGTCTCGATCATCGCCCGGAAATACCCCGCGCCCATATAAGCCGAGGCACCGCGCGGACTCAGCAGCACCAACGCCTGGCCGGCGCGCGCCGCCGCTGCAAGCGCTGTTTCGACATGCGCCAGTTCGTGGACGACAATGGCGGCGGCTTTGAGTAAGGACTGCGTATCGGACATGGCGTCGTTCATTTTAGTCCAGATCTTCGCATACCTCTCGATCAATCCGGTCAATCACTACGGCATTTGGAATACCGCGGCATTCAATTGCCGCCGGAACCTGTTCTGGTAGCGTTCAATCGACGCGCAAGGTTTCACGACCGCTTTGTACTTGCCGACCTCCCGGAATACCTCAAGACGCGCTATTCAGGGGATGCCGCGGGGGCAGCGAACACGATGACGGCGGGTGAGTCGGTGAGAGTCGCGCCGTGACCGACGACGAGAACCTCGCCTCCTGTAGCCAGCGACAATCCACTTCATCGACGGCCCCATCGAGAAGTACGGGAGTTAATGGGACCACGAATTCGTGTCCCCAATACACCTTACAACTTCCCCATTGCCACGGCGGTATCGGACATGCGGTTGGAGAAGCCCCATTCGTTGTCGTACCACGATAGGACGCGCACGAATTTGCCCTCGATGACCTGCGTCTGGGTCAAATCGAAGGTCGAGCTTGCCGGGTTGTGGTTGAAATCGGACGAGACCAGCGGCGCCTCGTTGACTTCGAGGATGCCGCTCAGACGCCCACCGGCGGCCTGGTTGATCGCCCCGTTGACCTCCTCGACCGAAGTCTCGCGGCTCGGGGTGAATTTGAAATCGATCAGTGAAACGTTAGCCGTTGGCACCCGAATGGACGTGCCGTCGAGCTTGCCGTCAAGCTCGGGCAGCACCAGCCCGACCGCCTTGGCCGCCCCCGTCGAAGTCGGGATCATCGACATCGAGGCGGCCCGTGCGCGGCGCAGATCCTTATGCAGCGTATCAACGCTCGGCTGATCGCCGGTGAAGGCGTGGATCGTCGTCATGAAACCCTGCTCGATGCCGATCGCCTGGTTGAGCACGTGGGCGACGGGCGCCAAACAGTTAGTCGTGCACGAAGCGTTCGAGACGACCCGGTGCCCGCTTTCGAGCTTGTCTTCGTTGACACCGTAGACGACGGTGAGGTCGGCGCCGCTGGCCGGTGCGGAGATCAGAACCCGTTTGGCGCCCTGTTCGAGATGCACCGAGGCTTTTTCCTTCGAATTGAAGATGCCGGTGCATTCCATGACCACATCGATTCCAGACCAGTCGAGCTTCATGGGGTCGCGTTCGGCGGTGACGCGTATCCTGCCGCCGCCGAGATCGATCCAACCGTCGCCGGCTTCGACCTTGCCCGGAAACGTGCCGTGCACGCTATCGTACTTCAGCAGATGTGCGTTGGTCTCGACCGGTCCCAGATCGTTAATCGCGACGAACTCGATATCATTGCGCTTGGCCTCGTAGGCGGCGCGAAGCACCAGCCGGCCGATTCGCCCAAACCCATTGATTGCCACCTTTACTGCCATTGTCTTCCTTCCTTCGTATTCGCGCGATTAGAGCCGCACCTTGACTGCCTTGACCGCGTTTTCCGCCGTGATCGCGAAATGCTCGTAGAGTGCGGGCGCCGGCGCCGAGGCCCCGAAGCCCATCATGCCGACGACCGCGCCATCGGGGGTGACCCAGCGGGCCCAACCGAAGGGCGAGGCTGCCTCGACGGCAACGCGGACCGTGTTCGGACCGAGCACCGCATCCTGATAGTCGTGGTCTTGGATTTCAAACAGCTCCCAGCACGGCATCGAAACAACCGCCGTGCCGATGCCCTCGCCGTGTAACTGTTCACGCGCGGCCAGCGCGATCTCGACTTCCGAGCCGGTGGCGATCAGCGTCGCCCGGCGTTTGCCTTTCGCTTCGGCAAGAATGTAGGCGCCGCGCGCGCATTTGTTCTCGGTGCTGTACGTGCCGCGCAAGACCGGCAGGCCTTGGCGCGAGAGCGCCAGCAGCGACGGCCCGTTGCCGCGCGCCAGCGCCAAAGCCCAGCATTCCGCCGTTTCGACTGCATCGGCCGGGCGGAAGACGTCAAGGTTGGGGATCGCCCGCAGGCTCGCCAGATGCTCGACCGGTTGGTGGGTCGGGCCGTCTTGGCCGAGACCGATCGAATCGTGGGTCATCACATAAATCACCCGTAATCCCATCAGGGCGGCGAGCCGGATCGCCGGGCGCATATAGTCGGCGAACACCAGGAAGGTGCCGGCATAGGGCACGACCCCGCCATGCAGCGCGAGGCCGTTCATCATTGCGCCCATGGCGTGCTCGCGTATCCCATAGTGCAGATATGTACCGCTGTAGTTATCGGCGGACAGCACCTTCTGGCCCTTGGCGCGGGTGTTGTTCGATCCGGTCAGATCGGCCGAGCCGCCGAGCAACTCGGGCACCTCCCGGGCCAACTCATCGAGCACAGCGCCAGAAGATACACGGCTCGCCTGTTTAGGCGCATCCTTGACGAACGCCTTCTTCAACTCATCGAGAACAGACCGCCAGCCGTCGGGCAACATGCCCGTTACCGCGCGCTCGAATGCGCCGCGAAGGAAAGCTGGCTCGTTGCTCAATTTCGTATCCCAGGCGGCCGACGCTGTTGCGCCCCGTTTGCCGGCTTCGCGCCAGGCGCCAAGGATATCCTCGGGAATTTCAAAGGGCGCATGGGGCCAGTTGAGGGCTTTGCGGGCGCCGGCGATCTCGTCCGCGCCGAGGGGTGCGCCATGCGCGGCGGAAGTCCCGGCCTTGGTCGGCGCCCCGAATGCGATCTGTGTGCGGCAGGCGATCAGCGAGGGCGCGTCTGATGCACAGGCCGCAGCGATCGCTACATCAATCGCATGTGCGTCGTGCCCGTCGATGGCTTGCGTGTGCCAGCCGGCGGCCTCGAAGCGCTTGATCTGGTCCTCGGAGGTGGCCAGCCCGGTCGGCCCATCGATGGATATCTCATTGTCGTCGAACAGCACAGTCAGACGCGAAAGACGCAAATGCGCGGCAAACGTGATCGCCTCCTGGCTGATCCCCTCCATCAGGCAGCCGTCGCCGACGACGGCGTAGGTCCGATGATCGACGATGTCCGAGCCGAAACGCGCCGCCAGGTGACGCTCGGCCAGCGCCATGCCGACCGCATTGGCCAATCCCTGACCGAGAGGACCTGTGGTGGTTTCGATGCCGCCGGCGTGGCCATATTCGGGGTGGCCGGCGGCCAGGCTTGCGAGCTGGCGGAAGTTGCGCAAAGCCTTGATCGTGACATCCGCGTAACCCGTCAGGTGGAGCAGCGCGTAGAGCAGCATCGAGCCATGACCGGCGGACAGCACGAAGCGGTCACGGTCGGGCCAGTCGGGTCGCCCAGCGTCGAACTTCAGATGCCTGGTGAACAGAACCGTGGCCACGTCCGCCATGCCCATCGGCATCCCAGGATGACCCGAATTCGCGGCCTCGACGGCATCCATCGCCAGCGCCCTGATAGCGTTCGCCATGGACGCGTGGGAAACAGCGGCGGCGCCCGCCGCCGGTTTATCCGTTGCGGTTGTGATGGCTTGCATAACCTCGAATTTCCCGCCGGTGATCAGTCATCACCGCGCCAGCGTCACACATCCCATTTAAAGTGAACCCGAAGATGCCGGGGCCGGCCCGCAAGGTCAACCGGCTCGCACGCATGCTGCCATCACGGCGCCGGTTTCGGCAAATCGCGCTGGTTTCGCCGGCAACTTCGCGGCAAGATCGCGCATCGGAAGCGCGTGACCTGGTGTATGATCGGGGCGCTCACCGGCCGACGGGGTTTCATGAACGGGCAATCAAGCCGCATCCTACTCGCCGTCCTCGCCTTCCTTATCGTCGGCGCGGCTTGCACCAACGATCCTTATCCTGGCGCCGATAATGACCGTAAAATCCTTTATAGCTCATTCAGCGAGGCGCCTAAGAGTCTCGACCCGGCGGTCGCCTATAACGTCTCGGCCCACCGCATCACCGGCAATGTCTATGACACGTTGATCGAGTTCCATTATCTGAAGCGCCCCTATGTCTTGATCCCCGGGCTGGCAACATCGGTGCCGAAAGCCGAGCGTCTGGCGGACGGGCGGACGGCCTACACATTCAAGCTTCGCAAGGGCCTGCTCTTCCAGAACGATCCCAGTTTCGCGCTTAATGGCGCCAACAAGCGCACCCGTGAAGTCGTGGCCGGCGATGTGGCCTTCGAGCTGATGCGCCTGGCGGACCCTCGCATCGCCAGCCCGATCGTCAACAAGTTCGCCTCGGTCGCCGGATTCGTGGCCTTCGGCAAGCGTCTTTCGACCCTGCGCAAGGCCGACCCGGCTTTCGCCAAGCTGCCCGCCCACCGCCAGTACGCTCGCGCCGGCGGGCCTCGCGGCATACAGACGCCGGACAAATACACACTGCGCCTCGTCCTCGAGCGACCCGACCCCCAGATCATCTACTGGTTCGCCCTGCCTTTCACGACGCCGGTGCCGTGGGAAGCGGTGCAGTTCTACGACGGCCGCGAGGGGCGTCCGCATTTTCGCGACCATCCAGTCGGCACCGGCCCCTACCGCCTGGCAATCTACAAGAAGCAATACAGGATGGTCTTGGAGCGAAACGCCAACTGGTACGGGCGGCGGCACCCTGAATGGAAAGCGCCCGGCGCCACTTATCCCAGCCAGGGTGAGAAGGGCGACCGAGAGCGGGGCCTGCTCGATTCGGCTTATGTCGGGCGGCCGCTGGCCTTCATCGAGCGGATCGAATTCCGCCGCGATAAAGAGAGCATTCCCCGCTTCAACAAATTTCTGCAGGGTTATTACGACGGCGCCGGCGTTATCAAAGAAAGCTTCAGCCAGATGATCCAGAACGACGCTCTGTCGCCCGACATGGTCCGGCGCGGCGTCCGGCTGGAAAAATCAGTAGAGGCCAGCATCTTCTACGTCGCCTTCAACCTGCTCGACCCGGTGGTCGGCGCGGCCGAGGCCGGCCCGGCCGCGAAATCGCGAGCACGCAAGCTGCGCCAGGCGATGAGTCTGGCGATCGACGTGCCCGAATATTTGCGAGTATTTTCCAACGGCCGTGGTGTGCCGGCAAATTCGCCGATCCCGCCCTCGATCTTCGGTCACGAGAAGTCCTACCGGAACCCCTACCGGAAACTCGATCTCCCTCGCGCCCGCAGGCTGCTTGCCGAGGCGGGATACGCGCGCGGGATCGATCCGCGCACCAGCCAGCCGCTCAAGCTCGGTTTCGACACCGGCAACACCTCCGCCCAGGCGCGGCTCCGCTACCAGTTCTTCGTCAACGCCTGGCGCCGCATCGGCCTCGATGTCGAGGTCAGGGCGACGACCTACAACCAGTTCCTGCAGAAGCAAAAGGACGGCGCCTACCAGATGACGTTCTCCGGCTGGATTGCCGATTTCCCCGACCCGGAAAATTTCTTCTTCCTGTTCGAAACGTCTAACAGCCGCAAGGTTTCGGGCGGACCCAATTACGCGAATTTTTCCAACCCGCGGTACGACGCACTTTATCAGCGCATGCGTATACTGCCGAATGGCCCCGAGCGCCTGAAAGTAACCCGCGAGATGATCTCGATCCTCGAACACGAGCGACCGTGGATCGAACTCTACCACGACGAATCCTACACTCTGGCCCACGCTTGGGTAAAAAACCTCAAAGCATTCGGCCTCTTCAGCTTCGCGGTCAAATACCGCGATATCGAACCGCGCCGCCGGGCGGCGGCACGGGCGGCATGGAACCAGCCGGTCATGTGGCCTTTGTGGGTGTTGTTGGTGCTGGCCGTCGGCTTCGTGGTGCCGGGGATGATCACATTCTTTCGCGAGCGCAACTGATGCTAGTCTATATTGCACGACGGCTGGTCTACGGGCTCGCCACAGTCCTGGGGGTCCTGCTCCTGCTTTTCGTTCTTTTCTTCGCCGTGACCAACCCCGACGATATCGCGCGGCGGGCGGTCGGCGAACGCGCCGCGCCGGAAACCTATCAGCGCTGGAAGCGCAACCACGGCTACGACAAGCCCTTGGTAGTCAATTCAGCGCATCGCTGGTCCTCGTACAAGCGCTACACCGATACGCTGCTGGTCGAGCACTACCGGCGCATGCTGAGCTTCGATTTCGGACGTAGCGACGCCGACGATGCGCCAATCTGGGCGCGTATCCGTGAGGGCATCGGGCCGAGCCTCAGCCTCACCCTGCCGCTCTTCTTCCTCGGGCTACTAGTGGGGGTTTCACTGGCCCTGCTGATCGCCTTTTTCCGCGAAACCTACATTGACCGGGTAGGACTTCTGCTGTGCATGCTGGGGATGAGCATCGCCAGCCTGGTCTACATCATTGGCGGGCAGCACCTGATCGGCCGTTTGCTCAAATGGTTTCCAATCTCAGGCTTTGATCCCGACCCAGCAGTGATCTGGCGCTTCCTTGCTGTGCCGGTGATCATCGGCGTGCTCGCCGAGTTCGGCGGTACGGTGCGGCTCTATCGCACCGTCTTCCTCGAGGAGATCGGCCGCGATTACGTGCGGACGGCGCGGGCCAAAGGCGCCGGCGAGACGAGAGTGATGATCCGCCACGTGCTGCGCAATGCGCTGCTGCCGATCCTTACCAATATCGTGCTGGCGATACCGTTTCTTTTCATCGGCTCGATCCTGTTCGAATCCTTCTTTGGAATTCCTGGCCTCGGCGCCCTGACCGTCGAGGCGATCAACGGTAATGATTTTTCGACCCTGCGCACTATCGTCTTCATTGGCGCGCTGCTGTTCATATTTGGACAGATCCTGACCGATATCAGCTACACCATCGCCGACCCGCGAGTGCGGCTCGGCGCCCGGGTGAACCAGTAATGAGTGTCGCGCAATGAGTTGGCTCGGCAACATCATTGCCGGAGCGCTCCTCGCCGGCTTTGCCTTCGCCTGGATACGGCTGCGAGAAAACAGGATGTGGCGTCAGGCCGCGCTCTCGCTTGTCCGCCGGCGACCGATCGCGCTGAGCGTGCTCGCGCTCTATGCCGCGATCGCACTGCTCGATACGGTGAGTTGGGTGGGCGCCGGATCGAGTGGTGTCGCCGCCTCCAAACCGCGCTCGGTCATCGACCGCCTCTTCACCCCGGAGCGCTTCCGCGAAAAAAGCTATTCGGCGCCCCTTGCTAATGCGGAGTTCATCGGTGGCGCCAAGCTCTCCTATCCCGGCCGCCACCTTCTCGGCACCGACATCCTGGGCAACGACGTGCTCTACAAGACCCTCAAAGGGGTCAAGGTGGCGCTTCTGATCGGTGGCCTGACGAGCCTGATCCTGATCCCGTTGGCGCTGCTGTTCGGCATCTCGGGAGGTTATTTCGGCGGACGCGTGGATGATGTGGTTTTCTTCGTCATGTCGACGCTCGCCTCGATCCCCAACCTGCTGCTGCTGATTGCCCTGATCGTGGCGCTGGGGACCGGCACGCTGCAAGTGTGCTTTGCCCTCGGCATCACCGGCTGGGTCGGATTGTCACGCCTGACCCGCGCCGAGACCCTGAAAATCCGCGAGCTCGATTATATCCAGGCGGCCAGGGCGCTGGGGGTTACCAACCGGGCCATCATCACCCGCCACGTTCTTCCCAACCTGGCCCATCTCATCGTCATCACCTTCGCGCTGCTGTTCACCGGCATGGTCTTGAGCGAGACCATCCTCTCCTATCTCGGCATCGGGCTTGAGGGTAGCTGGGGGCAGATGATCGACCAGGCCCGCAACGAGATCTCGCGCGATCCGATCATCTGGTGGAACTTCGCCGGCGCCTCGCTGGCCCTGTTCGTTCTGGTGCTCAGCGTCAACCTGATTGCCGACGCTCTGCGCGATATTCTCGACCCACGTACGTTGAGGGAACGATAGTGGCGGCGCCGCTCCTCGCCATAGACAATCTCAGCGTCACTTTTCCCGGCGGAAAAATACACGAACGGATGCCGGCGGTGGATGGGCTGTCCCTGAGTATCGAGCCCGGCCAGACCCTGGCGCTGGTCGGTGAGTCGGGTTGCGGGAAATCGATGACCGCGCTCGCCATCATGCGGCTCATCGCCAAACCCGGACGCATCGGAGCCGGCAGCCGCATTTCCTTCGAAGGCGAAGACCTCCTCGCAGCTTCGGTGCCCCGCATGCGCACGCTGCGCGGGGCCAGCATCGCGATGATCTTCCAGGAGCCGATGGCGAGCCTCAACCCGGTGCAAAAAGTTGGCGATCAGGTCATCGAGGCGATCCGGCTGCACGAAAGGATCACCTTGCGCGCTGCCCGGGAACGCGCCGGCGGGTTGTTCGAGCGGGTCGGCATCCCCGGCGCGCGGGATCGGCTTTCGGCCTATCCCCACCAACTTTCCGGCGGGCTCAGGCAGCGGGTGATGATTGCCATGATGATTGCCTTGCGGCCGAAACTGCTGATCGCCGACGAACCGACGACCGCCCTTGATGTCACCGTGCAGGCGCAAATCATCGGGCTCTTGCGCGAAATCCAACGAGAACTGGGAACCGCCATCCTGCTGATTACCCACGATTTCGGCATCGTCAACGAACTCGCCGACCGGCTTGCGGTGATGTATGCAGGGCGCATCGCCGAGGAAGGCACCCGCCGCGAGATCCTCGGCGACGCCCGCCATCCCTATACGCAAGGCCTGATGCGATCTATCCCGAACGTGCATCGGCGCGGTCAACCGTTGGAGGAGATCGCCGGCACGGTTCCGGCGCCCGGCGCCTGGCCCGCCGGGTGCCGTTTTACCAGCCGTTGCCCGCGCGCCTTTGCGCCGTGCCGGGACGAACCACCGCCGACAGCCGTTATTCGCCCCGGCCACGTAGTCCGCTGCCACGCGGTAACAAACGATCCCGGATCGTGAACCCTAATCCAACTCCGCTGTTGGAGGTTAGCGGGCTCAGGACATGGTTCGCGGTGCGCGGCGGAATATTGCAACAGGAGCGGGGCTGGGTCCGTGCGGTCGATGGTGTCGATTTGACGATCGCGCCGGGTGAAACGTTGGCGTTGGTCGGCGAATCGGGGTGCGGTAAGACCACAGTTGGGCGTTCGATCTTGCGCCTTGTCGAGCCGCGCGCCGGTGCGGTGCGGTTCGAGGGTATCGATATTCTGGAGTTGGCGGCGGGCGAATTGCGGGCCTACCGCAAGCGAATACAGATCGTTTTTCAGGACTCCACTTCGGCGCTCGACCCGCGGCAGCAAGCGCGCGACGCCATTGCCGAGGGGCTAGACGCCTTCGGTATGAGCAAGAGCCGCATTGCGCGGACCGAGCGGGTCGCCGAGTTGATGGAGATGGTGCGCCTCGATCCCGATCTGATGACACGCTATCCGCACGAATTCTCGGGCGGCCAGAAGCAGCGCATCTGCATCGCCCGGGCGCTGGCGGTCGAGCCGCGCCTGCTGATTTGCGACGAATCGGTCTCCGCCCTCGACGTATCGATACAGGCGCAGATCCTCAACCTCTTGCGCGATTTGAAATCGCGACTCGGTCTCGCTTATCTCTTCATCACCCACGACCTCGGCGTCGTCGGCAACATCGCCGACCGCATCGCCGTGATGTATCTCGGCAAGATCGTCGAGACCGGGACGGTTGGTCAAATCCTCGACGATCCGCAACACCCCTATACCAAGGCGCTGCTCGCCTCGGTGCCTTCGCTGGACCCAGCCCAGCGCGGCGCGCAAGCCGGACCGGCCGGCGAAGCGCCCGACCCGGCCAACCCGCCATCGGGCTGCCACTTCCATCCCCGCTGCCCTTATGCGTTCGAGCGGTGCGCCAAAGAGGCGCCTACGATGGAAGAGATCGCGGGTCGTGCGTCACGCTGCTTCCTTTAGAAATTTTTAGCGAGGCATGGATATAGTCTTGGCGGTTTGCGAAAGACATCGTATCCGGCACACACGCGGTCTTTCGGCTTCACGGCTTAAAGCCCGCATGATAGCGTGTGCCTCTTGCCCAGCAACGTCTGGGAGTTGGGGGAATTTGCTAAGGAGATCATGCCAATGCGTTGGATTGGAGTGTCAGTTGCTGCTTTGAGTTTCTTGTTCGCGGCCGGGGCCGCAATCGCTGATCACCAGGGCAGCGCGCCGGGAGGCGGGCAAGGAACCGGCGGGACCGGAACGATCGCGCCGCGATCAACGATCCCCGGTTATCGCCTCATCGCTACGAACCGATGTTCGCGAACTATCTCGATGGCCTATCGGGTCAAGGACTATACCGGACATTGGGTATCGCGCGGTTGGTTCCATATCACCCCGGGGCGAACCCGCGTTCTGTACATGCCGACAAGGAACAGAACATTCTACTACTACGGCTATATGCAAGCCGGGAGCAACTCCTGGGGCGGCGCGGGCCAGACCGGTTCACGCCAGCGCTGGGTTCGCAACAAGCCCTTCCTGCATTCCAGTGGCAACCTGTCGGGCGCTGGCGCCCGGAAGGTCAGCTACCGTAAGCGGACCGTTCCCACGACCGGTGTCTACAAGCTCAACATGACGTGCAGAAACTAGTTTCGGCGAGCCCGGCTGCCCGCTGATCGGTAAGCGTAGCCGACACGTTGTGCAGTTGGTGTAATTGCCGACGCGGCATTCCCGCGCCGGCCGTCGCGGTTGACGTTTCGTGCTGCGCGCGCTTATGGTGGTTTCTCAAGGGAGGCCGGCAAATCGCCGGAACAAAAAAGAAATCGCCATGACGCAATTGGACAGCGCAAAAAAGCGCCTGGAAGATGCGGTCACTCAGTTGGAGGCCGCGATCGCCGACAATGCCGGTCTATCGGCCGGCGATTCTCGAGCGCTGCAAGCGGAACTCGCGGCGGCGCACAAGGAAAACAAGACCCTCGCCCGCACGGCCGGGCAAGTGTCCGCCCGGGTTGACAAGGCGATCAGTAAGATACGCCTGGTCCTGGAGGCCTGAAGGCGATGGGCCAGGTCGCTGTCACGGTCAATGGCCACAGCTATCAGATCACCTGCGATGACGGCCAGGAAGACCATTTGCGCGCGTTGGCCGGGCAGGTCGATGCCCGCGTTGGCGAGTTGGTCACCTCGGTCGGACAAGTCGGCGATATGCGCTTGTTGGTGATGACCAGCCTGCTGCTCGCCGACGAAGTCAGCGAAGCCAAGGACAGCCTCCTCACTCTACAAGAGGAGGATAGTAAGACGGGCGAAAAGGCGCAACTCGAAGAAGCCGTTCTGGCCGCCGGCATCGAGACCCTGGCCGAGCGGATCGAAGCGATCACCGAGGCCCTCGGCCGACCCTAGAGCACGATTTTGTCAAGTGGATACGGTTTGATGGGGCGAAGAGGCTCTTCGGATGCGTCGCGAGGCTTGCCCGATACCCCGCCTACTCCTGCGCGAAGGGCCGTTTGGCCCCATCAAACCGTGACCAGTTAACATGATCATGCTCCAGCCATTCAACGCCGCCTTGCTTGGTTAAAGCCGATGGTATGTTAGCGTAAACGTTGCTTCGCAGGGCTAAATGTGCATTCGTTAGCAAATCATTTCGCCTTCCGTCGGCGCATCGCCTTGTGGGACGCGTCGAAGAGAGAGGCACGTTGGATTCTATTTAGGTAATTGAGGGGGCCGTGAATCGGGGGAGGCCGGTGCCAAGCGAAGTGCGATCGACCAGCGCCTATGCTTTGCCGCCAAACGCAGAATGGATGGACCTGCCGCCCGATACGGCGCGCAGGCACCCTTTGTATGGGGTCAGTGGTTGGCTAATATTTTTTGTTTTCCTGTTTGAATTCTTCATCATTGTCAATATCGGGAACCTCACGGTTCCTAACCAATTATACCCGATCCCAAACCAGTACCTGATATTGGCAGACACCGGATTTATGGTCGTCATTGTGGCGATGATATTGATCAAATCCCGCATCGTTGGACTTGGCGTTTGGGGTTGGGTTTGCTTCCACTTTCTTGGATTGATTTTCGCCTACTCGGAGTTCGGTGCGGACGGCGTGGTCAGCGCGCAAGAGAAGATGATCATCGGCGCTTACGCCATCGCATTTTTCCTGAGAGACATTCCAATTGCCTGGTATTTTACGTCATCGAGGCGCGTAAACATCACCATGTGCGGCCGCGCGCGGCCAAACGACAACTTCCTTCGCGAAATCGATCGGTCCCGCTCGAACGGTCTGGACCACGCCGAAAATTCCGAGCGAGACAATCCCGCGCGGGACGATCCCGCGCCGGGTGTGCCGAACGGCCCCCAAACCAAGGCCCGACCCCAAACCAAAGCGCGATACCAAACCAAGGAATGTCCGGCCTGTGCCGAAATCATAAAAACCCAGGCACTCGCCTGCCGCTACTGCGGCTACCATTTCCTCAACGGCGGTTCGCCGGCCGAACCGTCCAATAGCGAAGTCGATCCGGTGATCGATACAAGTAACGCTGTGAAATCCACGGAGAAGATTGATGTTCCGGTGGTGACGAACTCGGTCGGCCTCGTCGAGTATAGAGGATTCTTCATCGCCGAGATGGAAAGCGGAAAATTTCAAATCCTGAGCGAAAATGGTGAGAAACTAAAAAAGTCGGGCGACTACGATAGCAGCGAATACGCCATGGCGACGCTCGACTACTTCATCACCATCGCAGTTGAACTGATGTCCTACCCCGCCACCCTCCCGAGGAGCGACTGACGGGACATTTTCATGTTCCCCCAGACGCCGGGCGCCGCCTTTTGGATAGAGCTAAGTTGACCGAGAGTGAGGTATGCTCCGCTCATCCTAAGGAGCGGTCGTAACCCGCGTCTCGATGAACGCGCCTGTCTCCACTGGGCCGAAAGTGTTATGTCGGCATCCGTTCACGGGCACTAAGCCCATGGAGGAGCACGCGATGATGCCTGGCGGACCCACGCGCATCGAAGCTAAATCAGTCCTACGCGCCACCGCTCGGGCACGCCGCGCAACGGCCCACGCCGATTTGGCCGACCGCGCAGGGGACAGCGCCCGCGACAATCTCCTCGCCGCGATTGAGGTCGCGACAGGGATGGTCCTTGGTGGCTACTGGCCCTTCCGCGACGAGATCGATTCGCGGCCGCTGTTCCATCATTTTCACGCGCGAGGGCACGAGTGTGGGCTGCCGGTCATCATAGGAGCGAGCGCCGGCGTGAAGGTACGCCCACTGATATTCCGGCCTTGGCGCCCTGAGATGAAGCTCGCCAAGGGTCGCCTTGGCGAACCCGTGCCGGCGCCCGATGCCGACTATGGAACCGGCGAGTTGATCCCCGACATTCTCCTTGTCCCGCTCCTCGCCTTCGATCTTCACGGCTATCGCATTGGCTATGGCGGCGGCCACTTCGACGCCACAATTGCTAGTCTTCGCGCGGCCAAGCCCATCCTCGCGGTCGGGCTGGCCTACAGCGCCCAGGAGATCGACATCGTGCCCCGCGAACCTCACGACCAGCGCCTCGACTGGATCGTGACCGAACACGGCGTGCACCAAATCGAAAAGGACGGCTGATGCGTATCCTCTACTTCGGCGACGTCGTTGGACGCTCGGGGCGGGAGCCGGTCATCGCCCGGTTGGCTGAACTGCGTAAGACTCTCAAGCTCGACTTTGTCCTTGCTTGTGGCGAGAACGCAGCCGGTGGCTTTGGCATTACCGCGAAAATTTGCCGGCAGTTCTACGAAGCCGGGGTGGACTGTATCACCCTGGGCAACCACGCCTGGGACCAGCGCGAAATTATCGGCCATATCGACGGCGATCCGCGTCTCATACGGCCGCTCAACTACCCCAAGGGAACGCCCGGCCGCGGCGCCAAGGTTTACGAGACGGCAGGCGGGCGCAAGGTGCTGGTGGTGCAGGTCATGACCCGGCTATTCATGGACCCGCTCGACGATCCCTTTCCTGCCCTCGACCGGGTACTCGGCCAACACCGGCTTGGCGCAGCCGTCGATGCGGTCATCGTCGACATGCACGGCGAGGCCAGCAGCGAGAAGATGGCGCTCGGTCATTTCTGCGACGGCCGCGCTTCAATGGCGGTCGGCACTCATACACATGTGCCGACGGCCGACGCCCAGATCCTCCCCGGCGGCACCGCCTACCAAACCGATATCGGCATGTGCGGAGACTACGATTCGGTGATCGGCATGAAGAAGGAGATCGCCTTGCCCCGCTTCATCCGCAAAATGCCGGGCGAACGGCTGGCCCCGGCCGACGGCGAAGGAACGCTGTGCGCGATCTTTGTCGAGACCGACGATGCCACCGGGCTGGCCCGTCGGATCGCACCGGTGCGTTTGGGCGGTCGGCTCGAGGAGGCGATGCCGACGCTCTGATAGGGGTTCAATTTGGCCCCAACAAATAGCGGCAGGACGCCGGGCACGAACCACATTCACTCCGGGAGGGGAAAATGCAGGACTTCTTGACATTCAAACGAATGATGACGCCGATCATCATTCAGGTTCTGTTCTGGGTCGGCAGCGTGTTCTATGTCGTCTACGGGCTCTACACCATGACCCAAGGCGGTATGGCGATCATCTTTGGCTTGCTTATGGTGATCCTCGGCCCGATCTTCGTCCGCGTGGTATGCGAGCTCATCATCATCGTCTTTCGCATCGAGGAGAACACGCGCAAGTGAGCGAATCCGAGCCGTTTGATGGCTAATAGCAAGTATCGGTGATATAGAGCGCAAGCATTTCCCAGCCATACCCCAGCATCAACATGGCAGGCCATTCACAGTTCAAGAACATCATGTACCGCAAGGGCGCGCAGGACAAAAAGCGCGCCCGCATATTCGCGCGCATATCGCGCGAGATCATCGTCGCCGCCCGCGAGGGCGGACCCGACGCCGAGGCCAATCCCCGCCTGCGCGGCGCCATCGCTTCGGCCCGTGCCGCCAACATGCCCAAGGACAATATTGAGCGGGCGATCAAGCGCGCCACCGGTGGCGACGACGGAACGACTTACGACGAAGTGCGTTACGAGGGATACGGACCGGGCGGCGTTGCAATTATCGTCGAGGCGCTGACCGACAACCGAAACCGTACGGCCTCGGCCGTACGAACTGCCTTCGCCAAGGCCGGCGGCGCCATGGGTGAGACCGGCAGCGTCGCTTTTATGTTCGAGCGGGTGGGCAGCATCGCTTATGGCCCAGAAGTGGCGAGTGACGACGCGATGTTCGAGGCGGCGCTGGAAGCCGGCGCGAGCGATGTTGAATCGGGTGCTGACGGCCACGAGATCACCTGCGCGCCCGGCGACCTGCATACAGTTCGCGAGACGTTGGATTCCCAATTCGGTGCGCCCGAGCGCGCCGAGCTTGCGTGGAAACCAACAACAACGGCACCGGTGGGCGCAGACGAAGCCGGACCACTATTCCGCCTGCTCGAAACGCTCGACGACAGCGACGATGTACAACGAGTGTCGGCGAATTTCGAAGTCTCCAACGAGGTGATGCAGGTGCTTGGCGCCTGAACCGTCCCGGACTTTCTCGGGCCACAAGAAACGGGGAAGCAAACTTGCGCGTTTACAAGGCCAAGATCACGGTCGAGTGGGCTCATTGCGACGCTGCCGGGATCGTTTTCTATCCGCATTTCTACATCTGGTTCGACCAAGCAACCGAGCGTCTGTTCTCAGCCAACGGCCTGTCCTACGCAGAGCTTGACCGCCAATTCAACTCTTCGGGAATGCCCCTTCTGGAGACAGGTGCAAAATACACCAACGCTTGCTCTCTCGGCGACGAGCTGAGCCTCGAGAGTTGGGTCGATGAGTGGTCGGGCAAGACCTTCGTGGTCAAGCACAAGTTGACCCATTCCGACGGCCGGCCGGCACTCGAAGGTTTCGAGCGCCGGGTCTGGATACAGCGCTCCGACGACACTCCCAAAGGTATGCGTGCGATCCTGGTGCCCGAAGACGTGAAAGCCCGCTTCAATGATTAAGCATCGAGAGCGGTTGCCCACCCCACCTCTCGTCACTCCTCTCCCCCGGACATAATGGCGTGCGGAGGGTGGCGCTTGGGGGACATGAAATAGTCAGCGTCCGCGGCCACTCAGCGGCGGAAGGAACAGACAACAAATACAATCTATCTTCAGCTTGCCCTCGGCTGGGCTAGCCGGCGTTTGTCTGTGAGAACCCGTTCGGGCGGCAAGGTAAAGCTCACGCTGGTGCCTTTGCCTAATTCGCTGTCGATGCGCAACTCCCCGCCATGCAGCTCGACCAGAGATTTTACCAGCGGTAGCCCGAGACCGGTCCCCGCATGTTTTCGAGTCATCGAGCTGTCGGCCTGACCAAAAGGCGCGAGCGCTTTTTCGATACCTCCGGCCTCCATACCCAGGCCGTTGTCGGTCACCGATATCGTCAACCCATCCTTCCCCATCCGTCCTGCATTGAGTGTTATCAGGCCGCCAGGCTTGGTGAACTTGACAGCGTTGGATAGCAGGTTGAGCAGGATCTGCTTGTGCGCCCGCTCATCGACATAGAGCATTGGGAGATTGTCCTCGAGATTGACTTCCAGCGTCAGCTCCGCCGAGAGCATGCGCTCGCGGATGACCCGCACCGACGACTCCACGATGTCGGCAAAATCGACCTCTTCCTCATGCAGTTCCATGCCCCCGGCCTCGATTTTCGAGAGATCGAGGATGTCGTTGATCAGGCTCAGGAGGTGCGAGCCACTGTCGTGGATATCAGCTGCGTACTGCTTGTACTGTGGCGTGCCGATGGGCCCCAGCAACTCGCTGCTCATGATTTCCGAGAAGCCGATGACGGCATTCAGCGGAGTTCGCAACTCATGGCTCATATTGGCCAGGAAATCGGACTTCGCTTTGCTCGCGGCGCTGGATTCGTCACGCGCCTGGACCAGATGCTGGGCAAGCTCGCGAAGCTGTGAGCCTTGGGTTTCGAGCTGCAGCTGCATTTCCTCAAGCTCGGCAACCCGACGGCTTAGTTCGGACTGGCTTTTCCGCAACGCCGCCTCGCGCTGTTTGTGCTCGGTTATATCGGCGCGCACGCCAACCGTCCCACCTTCCCGGGTTTGCCGCTCGACAATCCTCAGCCAGCGCCCGTCGCTTAGCTTCTGCTCGATCACGTCGCCGGGGTTGCGGTGCAGCGCCAGCCGCTCGCGGAGGAATTCCTTGGCCCGCCCTTCGGCCTCGGCGTACTGGCCGCATTCGATCCCTGACCGGATGATGTCCTCGAACCGGGCGCCGATCCTGACCGCTCCGACGGTCATCGCGTAGAATTCGGTATATTTCTCGTTGAAGATAACGAGGCGGTCTTCGGCGTCGAACAGCGCGAAGGCTTCGGGCAGGCTCTCGACCGCATCGCGCAGCCGAGTCTCGGCCCGCTTGAGAGCGGTAATGTCGGTATGGATACCGACGATCCCGCCCTCACGGGTTCGCCGTTCGCTGACCATTATCCAGCGCCCGTCCTTCATCTCGTGCTCGAAAGGCTCCTCGATCGGGTTCCGGTGGCGCTCCAGCCGGCGTCTCAGCCATTTCTCCGGGTTCTTTTTGGCCAGCTGGTCGAGGACTTGGCCGTCCTTCATAGCGATCCGGGCCAACTCCTCAATTCTACAACCGACGACGCCCTTGGTTCTGTGCATAAAATTGTATATCTCGAGATATTGCTCGTTGCACATAATGAGGCGTTCGTCGGCGCCGAAGAGAACAAACCCGTCTCTGATGCTATCTATCCCGTGACGAAGCTGCTGCTCGGCGCGGTGGACCCGATCCTCGGCTTGCTTGCGCTCGGTCACGTCAATCAAAACGTTCTGGGTCGCCGATATTCCCTCCCACTCGATGAGCCTGGGCTGGTTGTGCAACCAGAAGGTCGATCCGTCCTTGCGCCGGGCCTCGAACTCGTAGTTCTGGGGCGCCTCTTCGTCGCCACGCACACGCGCGTCGTGAAAGCGCATCAGGCGCTCGCGATCGTCATTTGCAATCAGGCCCTTACTATGGCCGATGGTCAACATGTCGGCGGGATCGTTGTAGCCGAACATGTCAGCTACAGCTTGATTGGCGAAGACGGCCACCATATCCTTATCGACGATGAGGATGCCCTGGATCGAGCCTTCGACGAGATAGCGGAACTTCTGTTCGCTGAGGCGAACCGCTTCTTCGGCCCGTTTACGCTCGGTGATATCCGTATAGGTGACAACCGAGCCGCCGCCGCCGAGTGGCGCGTCGCGGACTTCGAGAACCGTTCCATCGGCCAATTGGCGCTCAAATTTGTGGGCTTTTTTGCCTTTCGCCAGTTTCTTGTATTTGGCGGCCAGCTGCGACGGCTTGCCGGGACCATAGTCGCCGCGTTCGGCCGACAATTCGATCACGTCACCAAAGGAGCAGCCGACCGATAGCATCTTGCGGGGAAAGCCGAGAAGCGTTGCCAAATTGTTGTTTGACGCAAGGATCGTTAGATCCTTATCGAAGGCGACGAGCCCTTGCGCCATATTCTCGAAAGTTACTTGCAGCAGGCGCGATTGCGCGGCCATATTCACTTCATGCTGCCGCAGATCGGTAATGTCGGTCAGCACGCTGATGGTGCCCCCGTCCTCGGTTCGGCGCTCTAATACGCGCACGAAGCGTCCGTCCGCGAAAACGATCTCAGCCGAATTTTTGGGATTGCGGTGCTGCTTAAGACCGGCACGCACCCATGATCGGCGGCGCGCCGCGCTGACCGGACCGAGCACCACATCTGCGCTCATCTCGATTAATTCGTCGAACTTCATACCTGGAACGATTTCATTCTCGCGTCCTGGACCCATCCACTCCCGGTAAAGGCTGTTGCAAACTACGAGTCGATCGTCCGCATCGCAGAAAACGATCCCCGCCGGCACGCTCTCGACCGCGTCAACGAGGCGCGTATGCGTGGCCGAGACCCGGTCTAGCAGCCGCTTGTTCTCAAGCTCGGTCCGAACGCCATCTAGGAATGTCTGGTAGCCAATGCGCGAGATGATGATTAGGGCCGCGATAAAGACGAGAACCATCACCCCCAAAATCATCGGGGTTGAATTGCCGACGCGTAGGTAATTGATCGCGAAAGGCGTAGCCGAAGCAAGGATAAATGCGTGGCATGCTGCCGGAAATGATGACATCGAGGCGACCGCGCCGGCACCCATGCCGCAGATCACGAATGCCAGGACGAGTTGCTGGAGCGGCGCATCGGGCGGAAAGAGCAAGATCGCGCCGAGGCCCCAAAGGGCACCGGCGAAGCTTGTTTGAAACACAGCGCGCCGCATCGTCGCGTTGCGGATCCTGCGCGGAGGTTCCCGGCGGATCTGGCGTCGCCAGCGCATTATGACCACAGCCCAAACCGCCCACACCAACCCCAGCCAACCGAGGAGCAGCGGTCGTGGCGTCGTCTGCCACAGAGCAATCGCAAGCAATGCCGAGTTGAGTAGGGTGACCGCAGCCATTAGCGGCGTTTGCCGAATCAAATTTGCGATCTGCCGGACCCGCGCCCGAGCCAATACGTCGGGCTCAATAGGTTCGAACTTAAGCCATGCTGCGAGCATGCGGGCCAGCGCGACCGAGCGGGCGCGAATCACGCCTCCCTTACTCCGGGTGACGGAACCTTTTCTATCGCTCGTGCCGCGTCTATTATTTCTGCTTGCCATGGGCTTTTTAAGGTCCGAAATATACGTTTATCGGACCGCTCATCACGACGTTCCGATTATTGGGTGATATTTCCCGGATATAGCAGTAACACTCTATAAATTATCGTTAACGGATCGGTCCCGTCGACGGCCAAGACGCGCCCTAATCTGGCCATATTGGACGATAGACTTGCGGGCCGCGCGGCGGCTGCGTGCCTGGGCTAGAAATTACCGGGAAGTACGCCGTCGATTGTGCTATTGGACTGGCCCGCAGCCAATAAATCGTTGGGTCGGCATGGCCGCGTGAAATCGGCCCGCCTTTCGGAGCAATTCAACGAATGACGTCCACCGGCAGATGAGATTGCTCGGACTAGACCCTGGGCTCCGCCGTACCGGGTGGGGGGTCATCGAGGTGGATGGAATCCAACTCTCCCACGTCGCCAACGGCATCGTTACCACCGACCACAAGGCGCCCCTCGCCCAGCGGCTTGCTGCGTTGTATGACGGCGTCGCTTCGGTCATTCAAGCCCACAACCCGGAGGAGGCCGCGATCGAGGAGGGCTTCGTCAACCGCAACCCGGCTTCTTCGCTCAAGCTCGGGCTCGCCCGCGGAGTTGTGTTGGTGGCGCCGGCGCGAGCTGGACTCGATGTCAACGAATATGCCGCCAATCGCGTCAAAAAAACGGTGGTCGGCGCCGGCCACGCCGACAAACGACAGATTGGCGCCATGGTCGCGATCCTCCTGCCGGGGTGCGATCCGGCTGGTGAAGACGCCGCCGACGCCCTGGCGGTCGCCATTTGCCATGCTCACCATCGAAGAGCATCGGCCGCGGTCCGCAAGGCGCTGGCGGTCGGAGCGCCCAATTGATCGCCGCGCTGAGCGGTGCGGTGCTGTATTGCGGCGCCGATCAGGCAGTGATCGATGTCGGCGGGGTCGGCTATCTCGTCTTCGCTTCGCGCCGGACGCTGGAGCGCATGCCGGCCAAAGGTGAGGCAGTGCGCGTGTTGGTCGAGACCCATGTGCGCGAGGACCATATCCATCTCTACGGTTTCATCGAGGAGTCGGAGCGCGCCTGGTTCCGCCTGCTGACCACCGTACAGGGGGTGGGGGCGCGGGTCGCCCTGGCAATACTCTCAGTGTTGTCGGCGGACGAAATCGAGCGGGCGATCGCCGCCCAGGACAAGGCAATCATCACACGCGCCGATGGGGTCGGCCCGAAGCTCGCTGCCCGCATTACGGCCGAGTTGAAAGACAAAGTCGGCGAGATCTCTTTTGGCGCGCCCACGAGAGGCGCGGATCAGCCGGGAGGAAACGCTTCCAGCGACGCTGTTTCAGCGTTGGTCAATCTCGGCTACGGGCGCTCCGAGGCCTTCGGCGCGATCGCCCAGGCCGCCGCAACGCTTGGCCGGACGGCGAGCATCGAGGCGCTGGTCAAGGCTGGCCTGCGGGAGCTCGGCGCATGAGCGAGGGAGCCTCGGAAACCGTGCGCGCCATCGATCCGGCAGCCGAGGCCGAGGAGAAGCTCGAAGCCGGCCTGCGTCCGCAATCGCTTGACGAATTCATCGGCCAGGAGAAACTGCGCCGCAACTTGCGCGTCTTCATCGAGGCGGCGCGCGCCCGTGGGGAAGCCCTCGATCATGCGCTCTTCTTTGGCCCCCCCGGGCTGGGCAAGACGACGCTGGCCCAGATCCTCGCCCGCGAGCTGGGCGTCGGCTTCCGGGCGACTTCCGGGCCGGTGATCGCACGGGCCGGCGACCTCGCCGCGTTGCTGACCAACATCGAGCCGCGCGACGTTCTGTTCATCGACGAGATCCATCGCCTTAACCCGGCGGTCGAGGAAATCCTTTACCCGGCGATGGAGGACTTCAAGCTTGATTTGATAATCGGCGAGGGCCCGGCGGCGCGTTCAGTGCGAATCGATCTTCCGCCCTTCACCCTGGTCGGGGCAACCACCCGCTCGGGGCTGATCACCAATCCCTTGCGCGAGCGCTTCGGCATCCCCCAACGGCTCGATTTCTACGAGCCCGCCGAGCTGTGTCGGATCGTCCTGCGCAACGCCAGTGTGCTTAAGGTCGAGATCACCGATGACGGCGCTATCGAAATTGCGCGGCGCTCGCGCGGCACACCGCGGATCGCCGGCCGGCTGTTACGCAGAGTGCGCGACTTCGCCACAGTCGATGGCACCAAGCAGATCACTGCCGAGGACGCCGACCGCGCGCTCGGCAATCTCGAGGTCGACCGCGCCGGGCTCGACGCCATGGATCGGCACTACCTCTCCTGCATCGCCGAGAAGTACGGCGGCGGTCCGGTCGGGGTCGATACCATCGCCGCCGCCCTGTCCGAGGCGCGTGATATGATCGAGGAAGTTATCGAGCCTTACCTGCTACAGCAGGCGCTGGTCCAGCGGACACCGCGCGGCCGGGTTCTTGGCGAGCAAGGCTACCACGCGCTTGGCCTGACGCCTCCGGCTGACGTGCAGAACCAACTCGAAATCTTCAGGCAAGGCGGTGATGATGACCACTAGAGCGTCCCCGACATCGGGCTGGAGCTCGAAATCCGGCGGGGTCCATGTCTTACCGATCCGCGTCTACTACGAGGATACCGACGCCCTCGGCATCGTATACTACGTCAACTACTTGAAGTTTGCCGAGCGCGCCCGTACAGAGATGTTGAGACTGCTGGGACACGATCAGCACGAATTGTTGGCCAGGCGTGGCATTGGTTTCACGGTCAGGCGCTGCGAGGTGGATTACTACATGCCAGCGAAGCTCGACGATGCGCTGGAGGTGCATTCCAATCTGATCGAACTCCGCGGCGCCAGCATGGATTTGTTGCAGACGATCAAGCGGGAGCCCGATATTCTCGCCCGCCTGCGGTTCAAGATCGCCTGTGTCGACCGCACCGGACGCGCGCAACGCGTTCCCAGCGAGATAAGAAAATTGTTCGAGCCGCTCAAGCGGCACGAGAAAGAGGGTTCGAAGTAGCGATGGAAGGTCTTCTAACCGCGGCAATCGATTGGGTCGGCTATCTCGGCGGCTGGCTCGCCAACAGCGGGTACACACTTTTGGCGGAAGCCACGGGCGGCGGCACCAGCGGCTCAGTGATCGGCGGCGGCACCACCATCGGCGGCGGCAGCACGGTCGAGCGGATCACGCTCGGCGGCTCCAAGGCGCCGCTGGATCTGTCGATCTGGGGAATGTTCCTGAACGCCGATATCGTCGTCAAGGTGGTGATCGTCGTGTTGATGCTGGCCTCTTTCTGGAGCTGGGCAATCATCTTCGAGAAATCCATCCAGGTTCGCGCCGTCAACCGGCGCTCGACCAAATTTGAGGATTCCTTCTGGTCTGGCGGTTCGGTCGACGAGCTCTACGACAGGGTCGGCCAGCGCCCGAGCGATCCGATGTCCTCGATGTTCGCCTCGGCGATGCGCGAATGGAAACGCGTACCCGGTGAGCGCAAGCGCTCGACGGCTCAGAATGTCACCCTGCAGGAGCGGGTCGAGAGGGTCATGCATGTCACCCTTTCGCGCGAAATGGAGCGGCTCGAGCGCTGGCTCGGTTTCCTCGCCTCTGTCGGCGCGACGGCACCTTTCATTGGCCTCTTCGGCACTGTCTGGGGTATCATGAACAGCTTTACCGCCATCGCCGTGCAAAAGAACACCAACCTCTCGGTGGTTGCTCCCGGCATTGCCGAGGCGCTGCTGGCCACCGCCCTTGGCCTGGTGGCGGCGATCCCCGCGGTCGTCGGCTTTAACAAGTTCTCCAATGATCTCGGCCGCTACGGCAACCGCCTCGACGGCTTCGCCGGAGAATTCAGCGCCATCATGTCACGCCAGATCGAAGAGAACGAACACTGATGGCTGTCTCGCTGCATCACGGAAGGGCTCAGGCCGGGGCGCGGCGGCGTGTCTATCGGCCGATGAGCGAAATCAACGTGACGCCCTTTGTCGACGTCATGCTGGTGCTGTTGATCATCTTTATGGTCACCGCGCCGCTGCTGACCGTCGGAGTTCCGGTCAACCTACCCAAGACGAACGCCAATACGATTTCCAAACCCGACAAGCCACTCGTCATCTCGATTAATGCCGAGGGTAAAGTCTTTATTCAGGAAACCGAGATCAAACTCGACGAGTTGGTGCCTAAGCTGCGCGCGATCACTCGCGCCAAGTCGGGGATGCGGATTTATCTGCGCGGCGACCGCGCGGTTAATTACGGGCGGATCATGCAGGTAATGGGCACGGTCAGCGCTGCCGGATTCAACAAGGTTGCGTTGATCGCCGAAATGGGTGAAGGCGGCGGGGGGGGCTCCGCCAAAGATGTGAAAAAAGGCTCGGGGAAAGCCGGTAAGGACAAAAAACCAACGCGGTGACCCGATGCGCAGTGGCGTTGCACTTTCTGCCGTAATGCATGTGGCCCTGGCCATCCTGATCGTGGTCGGGCTGCCCTTGGCGAAAAAGAAGCTGGCGCCTTTGCCGCTGCCGGTGGCGATCGAGATTGTCACGATCGCCGAGAAAACCAACCCGCCCAAAGGCAAGAAACGCGCGGTGAAGGCCAAGAAACCGACACCCAAACCGCCCCAGACCCGGCAGGCGGCAGCGCCCAAGAAGCCCGAGCCAAAACCCAAACCGCCGGTTAAGAAGGCCGAGAAACCGAAACCGAAGCCGGTAGCGAAGCCCAAGCCGCCCGTGAAAAAGGCGGAAAAGCCAAAACCCAAGTCCGAACCCAAGAAGGAACCGAAAGTCGCCTCCCTGCCCAAACCCAAGGCCAAAAAAGAACCGCCACCCAAGCCCGAGCCAAAACCCCAAGCCGCGCAGCCGTCTCCCCAGCCGCGGGTCAAGGCCAAACCGGCACCGAAGCCAAAGGCCAAGCCACGCCCACGCAAGCGCATGTCGCTGGCCCAGCTATTGGAGTCGGTCAACAAACTCAAGCCCAAGGCCAAAACCGGCAAACGCGAGCGCCAGACGCAAACCGCCCGGCGCGGCTCGCCCCGCCACGATGCCAGCCAGAAGCTCTCGATGAGCGAGCTCGACGCGCTCAAGCGGCAGATTGAACGGTGCTGGAACTTCCCCGCCGGTGCCCGCAACGCCCGGGATCTGGTCG
>JAPULJ010000012.1 GCA_027295145.1 Alphaproteobacteria bacterium
AAATCGAGTTGTTGGATCACGTCTTCGCCTTTGCCCATCGATGGCACCAGCGCTTTGGCAAGAGGACCCCACCGTTCGAAAGCATCACTGGCGACGGACGGGTGGCAACCGGTGTCGAACAAAACGTTTCCCTGTTTGTGACGTAAAAGGAAACATGAGACCGGTAGGTCGATGAGTTCGGCGCGATCCGCATCAGGGTCGTAAACCCGCTTCTTCATTCGCAGGGTCCCGGAGTAAAGCGCATGCATTTTCATTTTGGGTGCTCTCCGCGCTCCTTGACCGCGGCACGAACGGCGCGCACGATATTTTCGTACCCGGTACACCGACAGATGTTGCCGGAAAGGCCGTCTCTGATCGCCTCGTCGCTAGCCAGTGGGTATTTCTTAAGTAGATCTGTGATGGTCATAAGCATTCCCGGCGTGCAGAATCCGCATTGGAGTGCATGGTATTCTCGGAATTTCTGCTGAAGCAGGCTCAGATCGTCGATCCGGCCCAATCCCTCAACCGTCTCGATTTCGGCACGATTGCACTGCACCGCCAAGATCAGGCAGGCCCGCACGCTATCGCCGTTGAACATGATTGTACAAGCGCCGCAAATTCCGTGTTCACATCCAACATGGGTGCCGGTGAGCCCAAGGGTTTCGCGCAGAAAATCAGACAGAAGCAAACGTGGCTCGACCTCTTTTTCGTAACTGACGCCGTTTACGGTAACGCTGATCGGGTGCCGGTCGATCATCAGTTTAAGCTCGATGCTCGTCGCCATGCACTCGTCAATGCGCGCTCGGTCAGAATGCCGACCAGGTGCCGCCGGTAATCGGCCGAAGCATGGAGATCAGTGTTGGGCTCGATCGATTCGCGCACGGATTCAACTGCAGCTCGAACACCATCCATGCTGAATTCGTTACCGTTCAGGAGCGACTCCGCCTCGACCGCCCGAATCGGAGTTTCGTCTACACCAAGCAAGGCGATCCGTACGTTAGCAGCATCTTTGCCCGACTGGGTCATCGTTGCCGCGACCCCTGCCAGCCCAAAATCCCCCGATCGGCGGGTGAATTCATGGAAGCCCCAGCCGGTACGAGCCGGCAATGCCGGAAATTCGACCTGCGTGACAATCTCGTCGTCCTCAAGCGCAGAGTTCAGTGCGCTTTCGAAAAAACCTCTCGCATCGATTACACGCTCGCCGCCAGAGCGCGCCACTGTGATCTTTGCATCAAGAAGAACCGCTATCGTCGGTAACTCCGCGGCGGGGTCGGCATGAGAGAGGCTGCCTCCAATTGTCCCGCGATTCCGTATGGCCAGATGGGCGACATGGATCATCGCTGCACTAATCACGGGAAACCGTTTTCTGACGGCTTGCGAAGTTTCGAGCGAGAAATGTCGCGTTAGCGCGCCGATTTTCAGTCCGCCGTTACAGTCCTCGATTTGGTCGAGCCCGGGTATTGCATTTATGTCGACGATAACCGATGGGCTCAACAACCGGAAATTCAGCATTGGAACAAGGCTTTGGCCGCCTGCGATTACCTTCGCCTCGTCGCCGTGCTGGGCGAGTAACGAGACTGCCTCCTCAACGCTTTCGGCGGCAAAATATTTAAAGGCGGGCGGCTTCATAACAAAGGCCTCCGCCTATCGCCCTTTGAAGACCGGCTGGCGTTTCTCCAGAAACGCGGCGCGCGCCTCTCGATGATCCGCGCTCTGGCTCGCTTCCTCGACGAGTTTCAACGCGTGCGCCTCACTCAGCTTGCCTAAACCCATCGAGAGATCGGTCAAGATGGACTTCGTGCCGGCAATGGTCAGTGGCGCGTTTGCGGCCATGATGCCCGCGAGTTGCTTTGCCGCTTCGAGAGGATCGCTCGACACATCATCGACGAGCCCGATTTGGTGGGCTCTGTCGGCACCAAATCGCTCGGCTGTATAGAGAATTCGTTTGGCTTGAGACAGACCAACCAAAGCCAACAAATTCTGTATCTCACGAATGCCGTAGACAATCCCCAGCCGCGCCACGGGAATAAAAAATGTTGCATCGGGCGTACAAATTCGGAAATCACAGGCCATCGCGAGGCCGCACCCCCCGCCGATACAGTATCCTTCGATAGCGGCGATGACCGGCTTGGGCGCTTCGGCGATGGCATCGCAGCAATCGTCGACAGCTTTGTCGTAGTCACGCACTTGAGGAACCGTATCGCGTGTTTTGGAGAATTCCGAGATGTCCGCGCCGACGCAGAAATTTCCGCCGGCGCCCCGCATTATGATGACCCGGACTCCCGCGGTCTCTCCGAGATCATTGAACATTCTTGCGATCGTTCGCCACATCGCAAGCGAGACAGCATTCTTCCGTTCCGGCCGATCGATAATCACTTCAGCGATCGAACCGTCGACAACTACCCGAACATTCTCCTCACCAATGCTCTTTGAAATTTGGTTATTGTCGGGTCGGTCAAACGCCATTTTGTCATCGCGCAAAATTGTTTCCTCAAGGTACATCAATATCAAGGATAGGATTGAGGCTGCCGAAATGCCGCTTTTGCGTCCACTCTACCGCAGAGGATTGGGTTATCGGGTTGCTCGCTACTGAGCATGTTCTCCGCGCCTTCCCGGCAATACCAACCTGTCCGCCCTGACCCCCGCCGCCTGTTTCGTTTCGGCTTTTCGGCGTTGGAGAGTATCACTTTGCCCCAATATGTCACATTGATGGGTCCAGCTCGCCGTGTTCGAGCCATTCTTCGTCAGAACCTACAACGTCCGTATGCGCCGGTTTATCCGCGAGAATATTGAGATCATCATGACGGTCGGCCCTCCGGTGTTCCATTTCGTCACTGCGCGTCTGATAGCGGCCGGGCAAAGCTGACCTCGTGGCCGTCAGGATCAGTAATTGGAAGTAGCGCTCGCCCCATTCTGCGTCGCGCGGCGCGGCCTCGGGATCAAGACCAGCCGTGAGTGCCCGATCATAAATCGCATCGACATCGGCTACGTAGTATATGACCCGTCCCCACCAGGCCCACCGCTGGCCGGGCCGCCGGGTGATCAGATTGAGAAATCCAGTGCCGGCATGGAAGCTGGTGAAAGGCGCCT
>JAPULJ010000120.1 GCA_027295145.1 Alphaproteobacteria bacterium
CGCGCCGCTGACCGTTGGCCCTCTAGCAAAAGCCGGCCGACCGCGCCGGACGGGCCGGCGGTCAGCGCAATCAGGCCTTCGGCATGCTCCGCGAGGTCGGAAATGGTGACTTGCGCTTTCTCGCCGGGATCGGAGTCGAGGAAGGATTTACTGACCAGTTTCAAAAGATGAGCGTAGCCCGCCGGGCTCTGGGCCAGGACGACGAGTTGGTCGGGCGCCGGCGCCGTTCCATTGGTCTTTGCGTCTTCGCGGGTGACGGCCAACTGGCAGCCGATGATCGGCTGCAGCCCGGCCTTGGCGCAGGCGCTGGCGAATTCCAGCGCGCCGAACAGATTGCCGCTGTCGGTGATCGCCACCGCCGGCATCCGATCTCCTCGGCTGAGCGCGACAATGTCGGGTATCTTGAGCGCGCCTTCGAGAAGTGAATAAGCGGAATGAACGCGAAGATGGACGAATTCGGCGTGCGGCATGGGCTCGTTCATAGTTCACTGAGCTTCATCGATTGATGCCACAGGTGCCCGGTTGCGTCTTTCGCGTTGTTAGGTATGTCCACAGAATAATGCATAACGTGTTGATAACCCCTCCCGTCCGTCACCCTATATCACTAATCCCTCACCCGGACTTGATCCGGGGTCCAAACGATGATTGGGACAGGACTGGGCCCTCACCAGGCAACCGATGGATCCCTGATCAAGTCCTGGGTGACGGCAGTTAGGAATGGGTGGCGCAAGTTTGGTAGGTTGGGCCCCCTACCGCTCCTCGACAATCCCGTCTTCGAGCACCAGGATGCGGTTCATGCTGCGCGCGAGCTCGAGGTTGTGGGTGGCGACAAGCGCGCCGATCTCGGCCCCGGTGACCAGGCTTTGAAGCTGCTGGAAGACGCGCGAAGCGGTCGTGTGATCGAGGTTACCGGTGGGCTCGTCGGCGAGCAGCAAGGTTGGGCCGTTGGCCACCGCGCGGGCGATGGCGACGCGCTGTTGCTCGCCGCCGGAAAGCCGGGCCGGCCGGTGGCTGGCGCGGTCGGCGAGGCCCAGCGCGTCGAGTAATTCCAACGCCCTGGCCTTGGCTTTGCGCTTGGCCAGACCGGCGATCATCTGAGGTAGGATGACGTTTTCCAAAGCTGAGAATTCCGGCAACAGATGGTGATACTGGTAGACGAAGCCGACCGCCTTGCGGCGCATGCGCGATCGCTGGTCATCACCCAGCCGACCGCAATCCTGGCCAGCGATGATGACTTGGCCATCGTCGGGGCGTTCGAGCAGGCCGGCAATTTGCAGCAGCGTCGATTTCCCGGACCCCGAATCGCCGACCAGTGCCACCATCTCGCCGCGCCCGACATTGAGATCGACACCGCGCAGCACATCGAGGGTCACGTCGGCCTGATGAAAACTGCGGGTGACGTTGTGCAGCGCCAGCGCGCGCGGATCGGGGCCGCTCTGTCCCTCGTATTCCCCTGGGGCCACCACTTCACTCATAGCGCAGCGCCTCGACGGGATCGAGCCGGGCCGCCCGCCACGAGGGGTAGATCGTCGCCAGCAAGGTCAGCACCAGGGCCATGACCACGACCTGGGTAACCTCGCCCGTATCGACGACGGCCGGCAGCTTGGAGAGGAAATAGATCTCGGCGGAAAATAGATCGCGCTTGAGCAGCAATTCGAGCCAGCCCTTGATGGTATCGATATTGTTGACGAATGCCAGCCCCAGCCCCAGCCCGGCCACGGTGCCGACGACGCCGATGCTGGCCCCAGTCATGAAGAAGATCCGCATGATCATGCCGCGCGTGGCGCCCATCGTGCGCAATATCGCGATGTCGCGGCCCTTGTCTTTGACCAGCATGATCATGCTGGAAATGATGTTGAAGGCGGCGACGATGATGATCAGTGTCAGGATCAGAAACATGACGTTGCGCTCGACCTTTAGCGCGTTGAAGAAGCTGGCATTGGTGCGCTGCCACACGGCGATATAGGCGTTGGGGATGCGTTTCTCGCTGATCCGACGGGCAATTCGAAACGAGAGGTCGGGATCGGTGATCATCACCTCGATCTTGGTCACGGCGCCGGGATGGCGAAAAAAGATTTGAGCCGCCTCGAGCGGCATGTAAATGAACGACGAATCGTACTGATACATGCCGACATTGAAGGTTGCAACCAGGGTGTAGGTCTTGATCCGCGGCACCGTGCCGAAGGCGGTGACGGTGCCTTGAGGCGAGATCAGCGTCACCCCGTCGCCAATCTTAAGACGAAGCGCGGCGGCCAGCCGATCGCCAAGAACGACCGAATCGCGGCCTTTGAAATTATCGAGCGTGCCGCGTTTGATATTGTCTGCCAGCATCTTGCGTTTGCGCAAATCCGCCGGGCGCAGGCCTCGAACAAGAGCACCCGAGGAGCGGCCCTTGGCGGTCGTAGCCATCACCTGGCCTTCAATTTGGGGGGTGACGAGGACGACGCCGGGAACCTTGCGTACGGTATCGGCGATCTTGTCGAAATCCTTAATCCGGCCGGTGGTGCCAACGACCGCAATGTGACCGTTCAGCCCCAGCACGCGGCCCAGCAACTCCTGGCGGAAGCCGTTCATCACCGACATGACGATGATCAGCGTGGCCACGCCGAGGGCAATGCCGAGCAGCGAGAACAGCGCGATAACGGAAATGAACCCTTCCTGGCGGCGGGCCCGCAGATAGCGCCGGGCGACGAGGCGTTCGAAGGGGGAGAACATCAGCGGGCGGACACCAATTCGACCGCAAGTTTGCGAATCTCGGGTGAAACCGTGCCGGCGTTGCCCGAATTGAAGGGCGGTTCGGGGTCGTATTCGATCATCAGTTGGATCGCCCGGGCAACGTCCTCGCCCTTGATCCTGGCCGCCAGGGTAAGCGCCATATCGATGCCCGAGGAAACACCCGCTGCGGTGATGATCTTGCCGTCCTCGACAACCCGCTTGGATGTCGGCACCGCGCCTAGCTTTTCCAACAGCTCCATTGCCGCCCAATGGGTCGTGGCCGGCACATCCTTCAACACGCCTGCCGCCGCCAAGAGCAGCGCTCCTGTGCAGACCGACGTGGTCCAGGTCGTGGTCTTGTGGATTTTAGCGATCCACCCGGTGACGGCCTCGTCATGGATCAGCGCCCGCGTACCCATCCCCCCCGGCACGATAAGCACATCGCCGCTATCGACCTCGGCGAGCGCGTAGTCGGCGACAACGCCAATGCTGCGCTTGCCCTTGCCGGCCCGCACCGGGCCTTTATTTTGGCCGACAATTTTCAGTTCGGCGCCGGGCATCAGGGCCATGATGTCCATAGGGCCGACAAGATCCAGCGCCGTCATGTCGTCGAATACGAAAAGAACAATATCCATTGCCGTTCCTTCTCTATTCCGCGAGCCGCCCGAGCGCCGCCTCGGCCGACAGCTCCTGGCGCTCGCCGCTGGCGCGATTTTTAAGCTCGACGGTCCCCGCCTTGACCCCGCGCGGGCCGACGATGAGCTGCCAGGGCAGGCCGATCAGGTCCATGCCGGCGAACTTGGCACCACCGCGCTCTTCGCGGTCATCGTAGAGGATTTCGAGACCCGCCCGCCGCAGCTTGTCGTAGAGTGCGTCCGCTTCTTTCACGCAAGCCTCGTCCTTGACCTGAAGATTGAGCAGGCCAACCCCGAAGGGCGCCACCGAGGCGGGCCAGATGATGCCGTCGTCATCGTGACTGGCCTCG
>JAPULJ010000121.1 GCA_027295145.1 Alphaproteobacteria bacterium
TCGACGGCTGGATGGAGCTCCACGCCCCGCGCCGCCCCGGCGGCCCGCTCAGCGACGACGAGATCGAGACGCTCGAGGACATGAAGCGAAGGTTTCCGGATTAAACCGCCTCGGCGCCAGCCTGCTCGTCGCCTTCGAGGGCGCCATCGCGCGCGGCGACTCCTTTCGCGACGTGCTCAAGGGCCTGGCCCTCGACATGGCCGAGATCGCCCTGAAGGCGGCCGGCAACGCCCTGCTCGAGTCGATCCTGGGCGGCCTGCTGGGCGGCTTCGGCGGCGGCATCGGCGGCGGCGGCCGCGCGGCAACCGCGGGCACGTCGATTCCGGGCGGCATCGGCGGCTTCGCCAAGGGCGCCGCCTTCGCGCCCGGCGGGCAGCGTGATGGCGCGGAACCTCAAGGAATTCGCCGGCGGCGGCATCGTCGACACCCCCGAGGCCTTCGCCTTCGCCAACGGCTTAAGGATCATGGGCGAGGCCGGCCCCGAGGCGACCCTGCCGCCGGCCATGATCATCGCGGCCGCGGCCTAGCCCGCCCGCATTGAAAAGACCGGCGCGCTTGCCGCCAGAGCGTCAAAGTGCGTTCTGGCAGCGCGCTCCGGCGACACGAACCTTCGTCAATCCAGAGAGAGGTGAATCATGATTGTCGATCCAAAGCGCGGCGACATCGAGATCGAGCTGGTCACGGAAGCGGACCAGCGTCGCGGTTTCGTTCTGCGCCCAAGCTTCGAGGCCATCGTCGAGATCGAGGAGCAGACAGGCCGAAGCATCTTCGCCCTGGCGCGCCGCATCGCCAGGGCCGAGCTCGGTCACCAAGAAGTGGCTTGTGTCGTCGGCGCCGGCCTGAAGGCCACCGGCGAAACCGTGAGCTACGATACCGTCGGCGAGATGATACTTCGCACCGGGCTCGCGGACGTGCTGCCGCCCGTGGGCGAATTCCTGGCCAAGGTGCTCGGCGGGACCGGTCAGTCGAAAGACGATGAGGTGGCCTCGCAACCCGAAAGCCAAGGCACGGTTCAACCGTGAGAATCACAGCTCTCGCCCGTGAGCGTCGTCCGGCTACGGCGATCTTTCTATGTTGAAGTAGTAGGTATAATGGATCCCGCTACTGCCGTCTTCGTAGAACAATTCGATTTCACATACCCGGGCGGAAAGCGAACTGTCGCGCGGGACCGGCCGCGAGAAGTGCTGCATTCTTTCGTCCGTCACGTCGGCGGCGCAGCGGATGACGCGCACACGCGCGCCACGGTCACCCAACAGGCCGCAGTTAAATTTTTTCCAATCATCCCAATTCTGCTGTGATGCGGCCATGTCCGCTTGCTCGACTTCCCAGGGCTCCCAGCACGTGGGGTAAAGGCCGCTTAAAGTCTCCGATGAGGCTTCGTTCCCGAGGGGCGCGAAGCAGAGCACGGCAGCGGCCAAGATCAACGTTGCTGATTTCATCCTTGGTCTCGGTGCGACGGTCTTGAAGGCACTCTCGCAGCGAACATAGCAGTTCGATCAAAGGTTGTCAGCCGGGCGTACGTGTCCGGCCACATGCCGGCCCAGCACCTTTTGAGAAGTCCCGCGATGGGCGGCGACCGTCATGATCCGTGACTCGATCGAAGGAAACCCAGTCAATGGCAGTAGTCGAAACGCACACGATCCGTATCCAGGCCGACGTCAGTCAGTTCGAGGCAGCGATCAGGCGGCTGGGGCGACGGATCGAGCAGTCGATCGCGAGAACCGCGTACGATATCGATGCTTGAGATAAAGGGCGAACGCAAAAGAGTCGTCGCGCGATCGAACGCTACGGCGATATTTCGATGTTCAAATAGAAAGTATAGCCAATCACCTCGCTGCCGTCGTCCCGAATTATCTCAAGCTCACAGACCCGGGAAGGGAGGCTGTCGTCGCGCGGAACCGGGTGCGAGAAGCGTTTCATTCGTTCGTTTGTGACGTCGGCGGCGCAGCGGATGACGCGCGCGCGCATGCCTCGCGCACCTAACAGGGCACAATTCATCCTTTTGAATTCGTCCCATGCTTCTCGTTCTGCGGCCACATCGGCTGGCTCCACTTCTCCGGGGTCCCGGCATGTCGGCCAGATGCCGCTAAGAATCTCAGCACTGACTTGTATGCCAACAGGTGCAACGTAGAGCACGCCAGCGGCTAGGATTAACGTTGCTAATTTCATCCTCGGTCTCGGTGTGACGGCCTTGAAGGCACTCTCGCAGCGAACATAGCAGTTCGTTCAAAGGTTGTCAGCCGGGCGTCCGTGTCCGGCCACATGCCGGCCCAGCACCTTTTGAGAAGTCCGCCGATGGGCGGCGACCGTCATGATCCGTGACTCGATCGAAGGAAACCCAGTCAATGGCAGTAGTCGAAACGCACACGATCCGTATCCAGGCCGACGTCAGTCAGTTCGAGGCGGCGCTCAGGCGGCTCGAGCAAAAACTGGAGCAATCGACCAGGAAAATGCAGGGCTCGATGGCCGGCTTGGCGGACAAGTTGGAGCAAAATTTCGCGCGGGTGGAAATTAAGCTGGACATTCTGAGAGAGAATTTCCAAGCGATTGAGGCGCAAGCGAACAAGGCCGGAAACGCCATCGGTCGTGCCATCGAACTTGCTGGCGAGTTGTCCGGCAGCAAAGGGGTCGCGGTGGCCGGTAAAGCTGTCGGGATGCTGTCATTGACCTCAGAGTTCGAGGAAAAATTAGCCGAATTTTTCGCGAAAAATCCCAAAGAGCTTCTCGCCAGATTCGGCACCTTAGAAAGGCGGGCCGGTTTGCTGAAGAGCGGCCCCGATGAGGCTAGGGCGGCGAAAGACATAGCTGCGATTCGGGGCGACCAACAACTCATAATCAGCGCAATCGAACTCCAGGCCAATGCGTTGCGCACCAAGCTTCGCAACCTGATCGGGACCGATCCCGAAGTAAAGGCGAAGAGCACGCCTCAGATCCTGGCCGAAGCAGACCTCCAGGCTGTTCTAAAGGTGCTCCGCGAGATCAAGGAGCTCACGAACAACCCGGTCCTCAGAGAACAGATCGAGACATCGCCGATCTTGGTCCCTTCTCCACAACAAAGCGGTGCCTTCGAGCAACGGCTCACCGAGTTGAGCGGCCTATTCGACGAGCTGATCGGCAAGGCAGAGACATTCGGGGCGACGCTCGATCGCGCGCTCGACGATGCGACCCAGCGTGCCCCCGGTGCGGACGGATTTCAGCCCAGCGGGGTCGGTTTCGGCGGGTCGCAGGGCGGCGGGCAATTCACCCTCGCCTCCTTCGCCGGCGCCTCGCCCTTCGGCGGCGCCGGGCGGGACGGGCTCGACCGGGGGCTGGCCGATACCGGCGGGCGGGTCGAGGACCTGTCTGCCGGCTTCCTGGAGCTGACCCAAGCGGCCGGCGGCTTCGAGGACCAGGGCGGATCGCTGGTCGAGCTCCTGGCCCGGAGCAACGCGCTGTTCGGCGAGCAGTCCGGGCTGCTCGGCCAATTGACCGCCCAGGCGCCGGTGTTGGGCGGCGAGCTCGCGGCGCTGTTCGAGGAAGGCGCCGAGGCGGGGCGCGTCTTCGCCGAGGTCGCCGATGCGGTCGGCGCCAGCCTGCTCGACGCCTTCGAGGGCGCCATCGCGCGCGGCGAATCCTTAAGCGACGTGCTCAAGGGCCTGGCCATCGACATGGCCGAGATCGTCCTGAAGTCGGCCGGCAACGCCTTGCTCGGCTCGATCTTGGGCGGCC
>JAPULJ010000122.1 GCA_027295145.1 Alphaproteobacteria bacterium
CAGGAAAGTGGAAATAGGGGAGGTCCGCAAAATGGGTCAGCCCCTTTGTTGTAAATTGGAACTATACCGGCTCCGTTTTATATATGGATAAATAGGTATACCGTCCCCATATTATTACTTTACTCCCCCACGGCCACGCCTTCGCGGCGCGGGTCGGCGGCGCCTAGGAGGCCGGATTTGGTGATCTGGATGGCGTGCAGGCCGCTGTTCATTGAAGTCACGCGGACCTTGTGGCCGAGCTTGCGCAAGGGGTCGGCGAGCGTTGCGGCTTGTGTGCCCTTCTCGACATCGACGCGGTCTCCGTTTCGGCTTTGCAGGTGGCCGAGATCGATTGCCGCCTGGATGTCGAGCCCCCAGTCGAGCACCGCCACGATGGTGCGCGCGACATAGCCGATGATGCGGCTGCCCCCCGGCGAGCCGAGCACCAGGAACAGCTTTCCATCCTTGTCGAACACCATGGTCGGCGCCATCGAGCTGCGCGGGCGTTTTCCCGGCTCGACCCGGTTGGCGATTGCGCGTTTGCCGCGCCTGCTCCGAAACGAGAAATCGGTGAGCTGGTTGTTGAGCAGGAAACCGCCGACCATGCGCCGGGAGCCGAAGGCAAACTCGATCGAAGTCGTCATCGACACTGCGTTGCCCTTCTTATCGACCACCGAGATATGGCTGGTCGCCGGCAGCTCGGGCGACACACCGTCCCCCCACAGGCGGGAACGTTTGCCCGGCGGGTCGCCCGGCGCGGTTTTACCGAGCACGGGCTTGCTGCCGATTAGCCGGCTGCGCCGGTCGATATAGGCGCGGTCGAGCAGCCCGCGCACCGGCACGAAGACGAAATCGGGATCGGCGATATAGCGGTTGCGGTCGGCGAAGGCGAGCGCGCCGGCCTCGGCCAAAAGATGAGCGCCGCGCGGGCTCGCCGGCCCCAACGCCTTGAGATCGAAGCGCTCGAGGATGCCCAAAATCTGGATCACCGTCATGCCGCCGGACGATGGCGGGCCCATTCCGCACACTTTATAGCCGCGATAAGCTCCGCAGACCGGATCGCGCTTATAGGCTTGGTAGACGGCCAAATCCTGCGCGGTCAAAACGCCGAGCGGTCCCGGCGGGCGGCGGGTGGCGGCAACGATCTTGCCCGCCAGGGGGCCATGGTAGAAGGCATCGGCGCCCTTTCGTGCGATCAGGAGCAGGCTCGCGGCGAAGGCGCGGTTGACGATGCGGCTGCCGACGGGTTTCGGCTTGCCGTCGGCGCCGAAATAGAGCGCGCGGGCGCGCACGTCCTCGGCCAGTTTGGGGAAGCGCGAGAGCAACCCATGCAGCCTCGGGGACATTTCGAAGCCACCCTCGGCAAGCGCGATCGCCGGCGCGAACAAGCGCTTCCATTCGAGCGTGCCGTGTTTCTTGTGGGTGCGCTCAAGCAGGCGCAGGAGCCCCGGCACGCCGACCGAAGCGCCGCTGCCGACGGCGGCGAAGAACCCTTTGCGCGATCCCGCCAAGGCCTCGAAGACTTCCGGTGAGATCGCTTTCGGGGCAATCTCGCGCCCGTCATAGGTGGTCAGTTCGCGGTTCTTTGCATCCCAGTGCAGCATAAACGCGCCGCCGCCTATGCCCGAAGATTGCGGCTCGACGAGGTTGAGCACCAGCTGGGCCGTGATCGCCGCATCGACCGCGCTGCCGCCCTCCTTGAGGACCGCCAACGCTGCCTGCGCCGCCAGCGGATTGGCGGCGGCGACCATGAAACGCTTTGCCAGTACTGCCTGGCGCGCGACCCGCCCCGTCGAGGGCTCGGGATTGGCCCGGCCCGTATTCGCGCCAGAGCGGGCCGCGCCGGTCTCGGCCAGGGCACCTGTTGCCAGCGGCGCGGCTAAATACGGCCCAGAGGCGAGCAATGCCGCCAACACCAAACATCTGCCGCGCCGGTTAGCCATCGGCGAGGGCGCGTTCCAGCAGCGCCTGGGCTCGTGGCGGCATGCGAAGCGTTCGTGCGGTATCGCGGCCCTGTTCGGACATCTTGGCCCAGCTCTTGCGCAGGATATCGATGATCTTCGCTTCTTCGTGTTGGCGCGCGAAGTCGGCGAAATAATTCTCCAGGAACACCAGACACGCGACATCTTCAAGAGTTTGCGCCTCGGCATCGCGTTTGAGCCGCCTCTTGGTGATAAGCTGGCCGACGCGTTTGATCGCAACCTCGTCGTAGCCGGATTTCGCCATGATCTCGCCGGCTCGTTTGGCGTGAAATTGCGCGAGCTCGCTGCGCCAGCGCAAATAGCCCTCGCGGGTCATCGGATAGTCCGAGCGCGGCGAAGTCCAGCGCTCGATATGCTGGGCGCGCACGGCGATGGCGAGCAGCTCCGATGCCGCCGGCTCGATCCGCTCGAGCCATCCCGTCATGCGCTCGGAATAGACCAACGCCGCCGGCCGCACCGCGCCGTCGAGTTTCTCTTCGTTGGGGTCGGCCGCATTCGCCGCATCGATGCCGGCGAGGGTTTCTGCCAAACGGTCTGAAGTTGCGCCCAAATCGTTTTCCCTCATGGCGTTGCGGCGGATCG
>JAPULJ010000123.1 GCA_027295145.1 Alphaproteobacteria bacterium
TTCGCTTTGCAACGTTTCGTCCTCGACGCATTTCCAGATCAGTCCCCACTCTTCCGCACGCTCGCCGTCGATCGCATCGGCAAGAAGAGCCATGCCGAAGGCCCGTGCTGTGCCGACACGGCGTGGCAGGAAATGGCTGCCGCCGCAATCGAGGGTCAGCCCGATTTTGGCGAAGGCCTGCACAAATTTGGCCGAACGCGCGGCGATGACGATATCGCAGGCCAGCGCGATGTTGCAGCCGGCGCCGGCGGCGACGCCATTGACCGCTGCGATCACCGGAATGGGCAGGGCGCGCAGGCGTTTGATGAGCGGATTGTAAAGCTTTTCGAGACCTACGCTAAGGTCGCGCGGTTCCGCCCCCGGCTCAAGTCGGCGGCTGGAGAGGTCCTGGCCCGAACAAAAGCCACGCCCGGCGCCGGTCAGGATGAGCGCACGAACATTTGCGTCACGCTCCGCTTTATCGAGCGCAGCGCCCACTTCGGCGTGCATCTCCTCGTTGAAGGCATTGAGCTTGTCGGGGCGGTTGAGCGTGAGCACGGCGTAGCCGTCGGCACTCGCGTATTCGATTGTCCCAAATTCATCGGTCATACGAAATCCTCCGCCTCGGGAGCCCGCCAACTTGCGTTAGCGGCGCTTCCGAGGCAAGACAATCTGGTCCGTCAGCCGCGCATACCCATCGCTCATTACCCATTACCCATTATCCACTACTGACACCCGTATAAGGGAAAGGAACCCGGCGTATGGCTCACATCTATTCCTTTCAAGGCATCGTTCCGGTGATCGATCCCTCGGCGGTGGTCCATCCCTCCGCCTGCATCATCGGCGACGTCATTATCGGCGCCGGTGTGTACGTCGCGCCCGGCGCCAGTCTGCGCGGCGACTTCGGCCGCATCGTGGTCGAGGCGGGGGCCAACATCCAGGATAATTGCGTGATGCACGGCTCATCGTTCGGTGAATGCGTGGTCGAGGAAGAAGGTCATGTCGGCCACGGTGCTGTGTTGCATACCTGCCGCATCGCACGCGGCGCGCTGGTCGGCATGAATTCGGTGGTGATGGACGATGCGGTGATCGGCGAGCAGGCCTTCGTTGCGGCAATGTCCTTCGTGCGCGCCGGCATGAATGTCCCGGCGCGCACGCTAGTTGCGGGTATTCCAGCAAAAGTCCTGCGCGAGCTCTCCGACAGCGACCTCGCCCACAAGACCGTCGGCACTCGCCAATACCAAGAGCTGGTCCGGCGCGCCCCTGCCGAGATGAAGCCCGCCGAGCCGCTCCCGGCGCCCGAGCCGAACCGCGGGCGCGTGACTTGGGACAACGAAGCCAAGCCGCTGTACGGGCTGAGGAAGTAGCGGGCCGAATTGCCAATAAAGATTGCGCTTTGTTGGAATCGCGCACCGAACGATATCTCCCTCCCCCGCAAAAGGGGAGGGAGTAACATTATGGGCTTCTTCGGAACCCGACCTTTGGCCCGCCGCTATGTCTTCGGGCGGGCGGTGCTCGAAAAGGCGTAGCGGGCGATCTTCCAGGCGCCGTTTTTCTGTTTCTGCAGCACGAAGAGCTCCTGGTTGCGCCCGTGCTTAAGCGCGCCGGTGGCGAGGATTTTAACGGTGCCGATGGAGTTCGTTCGCACGAAGGCCCAGCCGTTACCGAGCACGCGCACCTCGACGATTTCGAATTTGACATCGATATCGATGGTTTTGAAAGCGTTGGTATAGGCGCGGTGGATCGCCAGCGTGCCGACTTGGCTGGGGCTGTATTGCGGCATGAAGACGCTGTCGGGTGCGTAGAGTTTTAGCACGCCGGGGACGTCGCTGGCGTTGAGTACGCGCTCGTAGTTTTTGAGGACAGCGACGATCCGGTCCCTGTCGGTATTCGTGTCTGCGTGTACGGCGTTGACCGCAACCACCATGCTCAATACGCAGATCAAGGCGCCGGCGCGCCAGAGCCTGTTCAATTTCACCATCGTTACCTCCTTTGGTTTGTTTGCGCTTCTGTGTGTGAGGGGCGGGCGATTGAGCGAAACCCTTCCCGCACCGCCTGCCAATGGGCCTCAGAGGGGTAAATAGGAACTTTCCAAATACGGGATTAGATTGTATAATTACAAATCTTTATCCCATTATTGGAATAATTGAATGGCCGACCTCAATGCCATGGCGCTATTCGCACGAGTGGCGGAACACAAGAGCTTCAGCGAGGCTTCGCGGCGCGCCGGCGTGCCGATTTCGACGGTCAGCCGCAAGATAGCGCGGCTGGAGCGCGATCTCGGCGTCCGTCTTCTGGAGCGCTCGACCCGTCGGCTGCGCCTGACCGTAATCGGTGAGGAATTTTATGGCTACTGCGCCCGGGCGATGGAGGAACTGGGTGCTGCCGCGCTGATGATCGACGAGCGCCAGGCCGAGGTCTCGGGGCTTTTACGCTTATCGGTTCCACCGAGCCTGGAGAGACACCTGATCGTGCCGCTTTTCGCCGGGTTTCAGGCACGCTACCCCAAGGCGCGGCTGCGCATCTGGTCGACCCACCGCAAGCTGAACCTGATCGAGGACGGCGTCGATTTGGCCTTTCGCGTCGATGAGCTGAGGGATGAGGGTTTGATCTCCCGGCGCTTGCTCACCTATCGCCACTGCCTCCTCGCCGCGCCCGAGTATTTGGCAAAGGCCGGCGCGCCCCGAAGGCCCGATGACCTCGATGATCATCGGCTGATCGCCTTCGCCGATTGGTTCGCCGAGACGCGCTGGCGTTTTTTCAAAAACGGCGAAAGAATAAATCTCGCGGTGCAAAGCACCCTCTCGGTGAACGATTACGACGCCGTCGCGGCGGCCGCCGAGGCCGGGCTGGGGATCGCCGAGCTGCCCTCGTTATTGGCCGCGCCGGCGATCGAAGCGGGGCGTCTGGTCGAAGTTTTGCCGGACTGGGCCTTCACGC
>JAPULJ010000124.1 GCA_027295145.1 Alphaproteobacteria bacterium
TATCGCCAAAACCGATCAGGCACGAACCTTCGGCGTGGCGCGCCCAGCCAGGCTCCAGCGTGACCTTGCGCAGTGCTTCGGGGGCCCGGCCAGAGGGCCGCGCCGCGGCGCTGTTCCGTGCCGGTTTGGATTGGGTCATGGTAGTTATATCCAGCTTATTTAGTTGCCAGGGGGGAGCCGGCGGCAAGCTAGACCGCGACCGGCGCCCCGTAAACCTGTCTTGTGCAACCCTCTCGGCGCGGCCGTGCGTTGACGCTCCGTGGACCCCTCACTACATTTCACCGTGCAGCGCAACAAAAGGCCCACCGCCGAGCCCATGACCGAGATGAAACCACTATCGATCGCCGAGCTCAACGAGCGGTCGCGCGAGATTTTCCGTCATATCGTCGAATCTTACTTCGAGAGCGGTGATCCGGTGGGCTCGCGGACGATCTCGCAGCACAGTGGCATCGACCTTTCACCGGCGACGATCCGCAATGTCATGGCCGAGCTCGAAGAAGCCGGATTGCTTTTCTCGCGGCACACCTCGGCCGGGCGGTTGCCGACCGAAGCGGGCCTGCGCTTGTTCGTTCACGCATTGCTGCAGATCGGCGATCTCGACGAGCGCGAGCGCAGCGATATCGAGGCCCAATGCGCGACCACCGGTAAGAACCTCGAACAAGTGCTCGATCAGGCCTCACGCACGCTCTCGGGCCTCTCGCACTGCGCCGGCGTCGTCGCCGCGCCCAATAGCGAAAGCCGCCTGCGGCACCTGGAATTCGTAAATCTCGGACCTGGCCGCGCCCTCGTCGTTCTGGTTATGGAGAACGGCATGATCGAAAACCGGGTGGTAAACGTGCCCATCGGCATGCCGGCTTCAGTGCTGACAGAGGCGACCAACTACGTCGCCGCGCGCCTCGCCGGCCGGACCCTGACCGAAGCCAAATTGCAGATTCAGAGGGAAATCGAGGCGCACAAAACCCAGCTAGACGCGGCGACGGCCGCGATCGTCGAGGCCGGCCTGGCGATCTGGTCCGGCGACAAGGAGGGCGGCACGCTCATCTTGCGCGGCCAGTCGAACCTGCTCGACGACGTGACCGCGCTCGAGGATCTCGAACGCGTGCGCCAACTCTTCGATATGCTCGAACGCGAGGAAGGCTACCTTCGCCTGCTCGAAGCGGCCCAGCACGGCGAAGGCGTGCAAATCTTCATCGGCGCCGAGAGTGCGCTGTTCAACCATGCCGGATGCTCGATGATCGTCGCGCCCTACAAGGATCGTTCCGAGCAGATTATCGGCGCAATCGGCGTCGTCGGTCCGACCCGCATCAACTACGCGCGCATCATCCCCATGGTCGATTATACCGCCAAGGTCGTCGGCAGGCTGCTCGGCTGATCTCTCCCTTAAAGACACGAAAATCGGAAAAGCATGACCCAAAGAAAGAAAACAAAACCCACTTCCGGCAATCAAAGCCGCGCCAAAACACCCGCCAGGAAATCCGCCAAGCGGCCGCACATCGAAGCCGTGCCACTCGACGGTCCCGATCTCGATCCCGAGACCACCCTGCAGACCGGCAAGGCTCGGGCTGGTGACGTTGGGGTGGGCGAAGCTGGGGAAAATAAAAGTACGGCCGGCGATGTAATAGCCGATGACCCCGGCGCAAAGGATCGGATCGTCGAGCTCGAAACCCAGTTGGCCGAGATGAAGGACCAGTTTTTGCGGGCCCGCGCCGAAACCGAGAACGTGCGCCGGCGCGGCGAAAAATCGCGCGAGGACGCCCTCAATTACGGCTCAGCCAACTTCGCCCGCGATATCCTGTCGGTCTCGGACAATCTGCGGCGGGCGCTCGACGCCCTGTCCGCCGAAGCGCTCGAAAAGGACGAAGCCCTGAAGAGCCTCGCCACCGGGGTCGAGCTCACCGAAAAGGAACTCCAAGCCGCCCTCGAACGCCACGGCGTGACTAAAATCGACGCCGAGGGCCAGAAGTTCGACCACAACCTTCACCAGGCAATGATGGAAATCCCGGGGACTGAGCACCCGCCTGGGACCGTCGTCCAGGTTCTGCAGGTCGGCTATGTCATCAAGGATCGACTGCTACGCCCGGCGATGGTCGGCATCGCCAAGGGTGATGCGAACAACAAGCCGGACGACAAGACGGCAAAGGGCTCGAAACTCGATACCAGCGCCTAGCTCCCGGCGCTTACCGCAAACCGCACGCTTTGGGATCGTGAGCGCGAAATCGCGCGCGCGCTCGGCCACTGTCAGACACCGCATAGCAGTAAACGCAACCGTGTGGGCAGGTATCATAAGCGCCAATGTCGCGCGATTGCGCGCAGGCGCAACCGGGGCGGTTGCCCTTGGTCTTCGCCGGGATAGCCCGGCCGGCGACATCTGAGAGGCGGGCCGCATCGATACAGCGGGCGGGCTCAATGCCGGAAAATACGAGCTCCGGCTGCGCGCAAAGTGTCAATTGCATGCCGTATTGCGCTGCGATTGCCGCTAAATCGGCGATGAGTGCGCGCTTATCCTTTGGTACGGGATCGCGCCATTCGAAGCCGTGTTTGTTGGCCGCAGCGCCGAGGTTGCGCTTGGTCTTGCGGTAGATTGTCGCCCACGACACCACCACCTCGTTCACCGCCCCTTCGAGCGCACCCGCTAGCCGGGCGAAATTTTCCCGGTGCCATGCCGGCTGCGTGAGCGTCGTATCGAGGATGGGATCGTAGCGCCATACGACAGCGCGCGGCCCAAACTGCTCGGCGATCGAGCGCACCTGTTCAACCGCCCCTTCGGCATTCACCACCCTATTCTCCAACGCGTGTGGGTAGCCGGTGATGGTGAATTGAATGGCGAAGGGAAAGCCGAGGCTCCGGATTTCAGCCAATGCGTTGATGAACGGCCCGGCATTACGGGTCCAGAATACGAACCCGTCGACATCCCGGCGTTGCAGCGAGACCAGCGCCTCGGCGCCGCCATAGGGATTGCGTACATGGACCGCGCCGGCCTTCAGCCGGGCCATGAACCAGTCGCCGTAGAATGCCGGGATGTCGGTGCGGTAGGAGGCAGAGACGATCATCGGCCCGGCGCGCGCGTCCGCTTATCCTGGGCGAAATCCCGATTCAATAAACCGATCACTTTTTTTCGCCGATCCTTGCGGCACATTTCATTCCTTCCCATATCAGGGTCCAGGAGAGAGTAACGCCTAAAAGCGGGCTATCTTTAAGTACTTTGTAACTTTCACACCAATTGGGGGCCCTTCGATGGTGCCAAACCGGGCCTGAGGGGCCTGCTGAAACAAGTGAGGGAATAATGAGCAAGGTTATCGGAATCGATCTCGGAACCACCAATTCCTGCGTCGCCCTGATGGACGGGTCTCAGGCCAAGGTCATCGAGAATGCCGAAGGCGCAAGGACAACGCCTTCGATGGTTGCCTTCACCGACGAAGGGGAGCGCCTAGTCGGCCAATCGGCCAAACGCCAGGCCGTCACCAATCCCGAAAACACGCTTTTCGCAATCAAGCGACTCATCGGACGGCGCTTCACCGACAAGGAAGTCAAAAAGGACGTCGAGCTCGTCCCCTACAAGATCGTCAAGGGCGAGAACAACGACGCCTGGGTCGAGGCCCAGGGCGAAAAGTACGCACCGTCGCAGATTAGTGCCTTCATCCTGCAGAAGATGAAGGAAACCGCCGAATCCTATCTCGGCGAGCCGGTCACCCAGGCGGTCATCACGGTTCCCGCTTATTTCAACGATCAACAGCGCCAGGCGACCAAGGACGGCGGCAAGATCGCCGGCCTCGAGGTCCTGCGCATCATCAACGAGCCGACAGCCGCCGCCCTCGCCTATGGGCTCGAGAAGAAGGCGACCGGCACTATCGCGGTCTACGATCTTGGCGGCGGCACCTTCGACGTTTCGATCCTCGAAATTGGCGACGGCGTCTTCGAGGTCAAATCGACCAACGGCAACACTTTTCTCGGCGGCGAAGATTTCGACAAGCGCATCATCGACTATCTTGCCGACGAATTCAAAAAAGAGAACGGCATCGACTTGCGCGGCGACAAACTGGCCTTGCAGCGGCTTAAGGAACACGCGGAGAAGGCCAAGATCGAGCTGTCCTCCTCGACCCAGACCGAGATCAACCTGCCCTTCATCACCGCCGACAAGGCCGGACCCAAGCATCTCAACATCAAGCTGACCCGGGCCAAGCTCGAAGCGTTGGTCGGCGATCTGATCGAGAAGACGGTCGCGCCTTGCAAGGCCGCGCTGAAGGATGCCGGGCTCAAGCCTTCGGAGATTTCCGAAGTCATTCTGGTCGGCGGCATGACGCGCATGCCCAAGGTCTTCGAGACGGTCAAGAACATCTTCGGCCGCGAGCCCAGCCGCGGCGTCAACCCTGACGAGATAGTCGCTATTGGCGCCGCCATCCAGGCCGGCGTCCTGCAGGGCGACGTCAAGGATGTGGTGCTGCTCGACGTGACTCCCCTGTCGCTCGGCATAGAGACGCTGGGCGGCGTTTTCACCCGGCTGATCGACCGCAATACGACCATCCCCACCAAGAAGAGCCAGATCTTCTCAACCGCCGAAGACAGCCAGCAGGCGGTCACTATCCGGGTCTTCCAGGGCGAACGCGAGATGGCCGCCGACAACAAGGTGCTCGGCCAGTTCGACCTCATCGGCATCCCGCCGGCGCCGCGCGGCCTGCCACAGATCGACGTAACCTTCGACATCGACGCCAACGGCATCGTCAACGTCTCGGCCAAGGACAAGGCCACCGGCAAGGAGCAGCAGATCCGCATCCAGGCTTCCGGCGGGCTGTCCGACAAGGACATCGAAGATATGGTCAAGGAAGCCGAGAGCCACGCCGCCGAAGACAAGGAGAAGCGAGAGCTGATCGAGGCGCGCAACCACGCAGAGGCACTGATCCACGCAACCGGGAAAACCCTTGAGGAGCACGGCGACAAAGTCAGTGAAGAGGATAAGGCAACGATCGAGAACGATCTGAAGGCGCTGAAGGAAATTCTCGAAAGCGACGACAAGTCGTCCATCGAAGCCAAATCCCAGGCACTCACCGAATCCTCGATGAAACTTGGTGAGGCGGTCTACAAGGCCAGCCAGGCAGAAGCCGCCGCCGAGGAACAGGCAGGGGAAGCTGGCGCCGACGAAACCGCGAAGGCCGACGAAGACAAGAAAGACAAGGATGACGAAATCGTCGACGCCGATTTCGAAGAGATCGACGACGACAAAAAGAAGTCGGCCTAAGCCAATCCCACCACCACGTTCATGGACCCCGGGGCGCGTTGTAACGCAACTCCGGGACGTAAGTGAACGTGGCTGGCGGGGCGGCGGCGGCGCTGGTGGGGGCCCAGGCGGCGGGAGCCTGACGGATGTCTAATCGCGATCTATACGATGTGTTGGGTGTCGCTCGCGATGCCGACGAAGCGACGCTAAAGAAGGCGTACCGCAAGCTGGCGATGGAGTTGCACCCCGACCGCAACCCCGGCGATAAAAACGCCGAAGCCAAGTTCAAGGAAGTCAACGCCGCCTACGGCGCCCTGAAAGATCCCGACAAGCGCGCCGCCTACGACCGATTCGGTCACGCGGCATTCGAGGGCGGCGGCCCGGCCGGGGCCGGCGGTCAGGGCTTCGACTTCGGATCCGGTTTCGCCGATATCTTCGATGAAATGTTCGGCGAATTCACCGGCGGTGGCCGGCGCGGCGATGAGGGCTCATCGCACGGCAGCGATCTTCGCTACAATATGGAGATCAGTCTCGAGGACGCCTACAAGGGCCGCAAGACGACGATCCGCGTGCCCACCTCGGTAACCTGCAAAAGCTGCAGTGGCTCCGGCGCCAAGAGCGGCACCAAGCCGGCCATTTGCGGAACCTGCCATGGGCGCGGCCGGGTGCGGGCGACGCAGGGTTTCTTCACCGTCGAGCGGACCTGCCCTGGCTGCAACGGGGCCGGAAAGGTGATCCTGGATCCATGCGGGAACTGCGGCGGCACCGGGAGGACGCAAAAAGAGCGCACGCTGTCCGTGACCATCCCGCCAGGGGTCGACGACGGCACCCGGATTCGCCTGCCCGGCGAGGGTGAAGCGGGGATGCGCGGCGCTCCGGCCGGAGATCTCTATATTTTCCTTTCCGTTACCCCGCACCGCTTCTTTCAGCGCGACAGCGCCGACATCTATTGCCGCGTGCCGATCTCGATGACAACGGCGGCGCTCGGCGGCACGGTCGAGGTGCCGACGGTCGAAGGCACCCGCGCCCGGGTCAACGTGCCCTCGGGCACGCAACCCGGCGCTCAGTTCCGGCTAAGGAACAAGGGCATGTCGATCCTGCGCTCCAAATCGCGCGGCGATATGTATATCGAAGTCGCTGTCGAAACCCCGCGCAAACTGACCAAAAAGCAACAGGAACTGCTGCGCGAATTCGATGCGACGGGCGGCCGCGATACCAGCCCCGATTCCGAAGGCTTCTTCTCCAAGGTCAAGGAGCTGTGGGAGGATTTGAAGGACTGAACATGGCCCGGGCATTCGCATGAACGCGCTTTGCACTTGTTCAGAATCCGGGCGCCAACTTCTGGTTTGGTGCCTCCTTCCCGACCTTCCGTCACCCCGGGCTTGACCCGGGGTCCTCAGGACAGTTGCGGCAGAACGAGCGTAGGGCGACGATCACAGCTCCGAGACGATACGCGCCATGCGTTCGCGCTGCTTTGCATCCGGCAGCCTTCCCATGCCGGCCTGGATATTGTCGCGCATGTGGCGGGCCTTGCTGGTGCCGGGGATGACGCAAGTACTGGCCGGATGGCCGAGCACGAATTTTAGGAAGAACTGACCCCAACTGGCGCAGTCGAATTCCGCCGCCCATCCCGGCAGCTTGGCGCCCCGTACCCTCCGGAAGAGGCGGCCAACCTCGAAATTGCGGTGGGTGATCAGAGCGACTTTTCGCTCCTGCACCAGGGGAAAGAGCACCCGCTCGGCCTGGCGGTTGACGATCGAATAGGGGATCTGGAGAAAGTCGATCGGCTCGGTCCGGATAATCGCCGCCAACTCGTCGAAGGCCGAGGGCGTGTAGTGGGTAAGACCGATATATTTGAAGACGCCTTTCTCCTTCCATTCTCGGCAGGTCTTGAGCTGGGTGCGCCAGTCGACAAGGTTGTGGACCTGCATCAGTTCGATCCTCTTCGCACGGAAGCGGCCGAGCGAGTTGTTCATCTGCGCGATCCCTTCCTCGCGCCCCCTGATCCAGACCTTGGTGGCGATAAACATATTGTCCCGCACGCCCATTTCGGCGATGAGCTTGCCCGAGACCGGCTCGGCGGCCCCGTACATCGGTGAAGTATCGAGGATGCGCCCGCCCGCCTTCAGCATGATCCTCAGCACTTCGGTCAACCGCGCGCGGGTCTCCTGGTTAAGCGATACGTTGAAAACCCGCGCCGTGCCGACCCCGACCATCGGCATCCTCTCGCCGGAACTGGGGATCGTCCGCGTTCCCATCCGAGCGCTTGCGGCAGCTAACGCTGACCCCGGTACCGACAGCACCAATCCAGCCGCTCCCACGCCCTGAAGAAAAATCTTCCGGGAAATCTTCGCATCCTCTTTCATTGGATCGCCTCCGTTTACTGATGTTTCTGCAACACATGTGCAGCATCGGGCACCCTGGCCAATTGCTCGCGGTGGCGGCCAAGGGCGAAGGCGATGCCTGCCCATAAGCCCGCGAGCGGCACCATGACCAGGGCGATACTGGCAAAATCGAGCCCCGCGCCACGTAAACCGGCGAAGGCCCAGCCTGAGCCGGCATCGCCGCCGCGATAAACCGCCGTGTCGATAAAATTCTTGGCCTTGTACTTCTCCTGTGCCGAGAGCGGCGTGAACAGCGCCTCGCGCGCCGGCCGGCTTACCGCGTACTGGGCGGCCCGCCGCAACACCTGGATCGTCGCCAACATGGCGAAAACCGGCGCCAGCGCCAATGCAGCGAAGGCCCCGGTGACGACGATCGGCAGGATCGCCAGCCCCAGGCCGACCCCGAAACGCCGCAGCAACCGCCCGGTGACAAAGAGTTGCAGGATCACGGTCAGCGCGTTGGCAAAAAAATCGAGCCAGGCGAAAGCCGCGATCCGCTCGGCGGATGTCGGGAAAAGATCACGCACGAAATGGGCCTGAATGAAATAAAGAAACGTCGCGGCCGAGGTCATCAGCAGAAAAAATACTGCCACTCCCATCAGGTAGGGAGAGCGCAAAACCAAGGTCAATCCGTCGAATATTCCACCACCGACGGGCGTCTGCGCGGACTCGGTTGTGCGTGCCGGCTGGGCGCGCAACAGACCGTAAACGCACCAAACCGCAATTTCGAGCGCGCCGGCAGAGATCAGCAACAAGCTCATCGGACCCAGGGGCCCGGCCAGATTGGCGGCGGCCAACGGCCCGGCCAGCGCGCCCGCCGTGCCGCCGGCGGCGATCACCGGGAACAGTCGTTTGGCC
>JAPULJ010000125.1 GCA_027295145.1 Alphaproteobacteria bacterium
AGCGATTTCTCGGTGGCCGGACCGATTTAGTCCGCCCTGAAAAAAGCCTAAGCCATTGAGGGGCGTTGTTAGAGCAAAATTCCAAATACTTGGAGCGGCCATCGAACCGCTCAGATCGACCCGGGAAAATGCAGGAAAATCAATGGCCGCGAAATCCGGTTCTGACGTTTTGGCAAAGTAAACGAATTTGCTTTGACAATGCCCGCTAATGTCGTTCCTCAGCCGAGCACGGCCCTGGTCGCATCCGCGAGAATCTCCACGATGCGATCGATGTCCTGTTCGGACGTGACAATTGGCGGCCCGATGCAGTAGACATCGCCACGCACCCGACTGAACATCCCGCGTTCCACCGTCGCTGCATGAATCTTCGGCCCGATGTTATCGTTGGGATCGAAGGGTTCTTTGGTGCCGCGCTCCTTGACGTATTCGACCCCGCGCATGAGCCCGAGGCCTCGGATGTCGCCGACATGCGGGTGGTCGCCGAGCGCGTCCTCCAGCCCCTTTGCCAAGCGTTCTCCCTTGGCTGCCGCCTGTGCCGGGAAGTCCTCCTTGTCGATCAGGTCGAGCATGGCGAGTGCGATTGCACAACCGGTAGGGTGCGCGCTGTAGGTATAGGCGTGCATCCAAGGCTCGCCGCTATCAAGCATGACGCCGGCGATCTCGTCACTCACACCGATGCCCCCGAGCGGGAAATAGCCCGAAGTGATGCCTTTGGCGTACTGAATCAGGTCCGGCTGCACGCCCCAGTGCTCTAGGCCGAACATCTTGCCTAATCGCCCGAAGCCGGTGATGACCTCGTCGGATACGAACAGCACCTCGTACTCGTTGCAGATTTCTCGGATCCTCGGGAAGTAGTCGTCCTGCGGAGCGATCACGCCGCCTGCCCCCTGCACGGGCTCCGCAATGAACATGGCGACTGTGTCCGGCCCCTCCGCGAGGATCGCCTTCTCGAGCTCATCGGCCGCCGCAATTCCCTGGCTCGCCACACCTTCAGGAGCCTCATAGCGGTAAGGGTACGGGCTCGGAATGTGGCTGATCCCAGGCATGAGCGGCTCGAACATCGGCCAGTAGGCACTCATACCGGTGCAGCACATGGCAGCGAACGTTTGGCCGTGGTAACCCCAAATAAGAGAGATAACCTTGGTCTTCTCCGGCTTACCTTTGAGCTTCCAATAGTAGCGAGCCATCTTGATATTGCTGTCGGTGGCCTCACCTCCACCGGACGTAAAATAGAAGTGGTTGATGTTCGGATAGGTGATCTTGGTGAGCCGCTCGGCGAGCTCGATCGCGCGCGGATTCGAGCTCCCGGCATATCCGGATGCGTATGCCAGTTCTTGCATTTGCTGGGTAGCCGCATCGATGAGCTCGCGGCGTCCATTGCCTGCGGTGTTGTTCCACAGGCCCGACAGACAATCGATGAACCGGTCGCCATTCGCATCGATGAGGAAGGCCCCCTCCCCGCCGACCCACACTTTGCCTCCCGCGTGCGCGGAACGACTGTGAAGAGGGTGAATGAGATGAGCGGCGTCGCGATCTAGGAGTGCAGCTTCGGTATCGTTTGACATTTAACCGACATTTCCCAGTTGACGGACCTCCAGACTCGAAACTGTGATGAATCTCGTCCGGGGTCATTGATTCAGATCAGATTGAGTGTCTTTCCCATGATTCGGCGTTGTCGGAGCAAAATTCCAAATACTTGGAGCGGCCATCGAGCCGCTCAAATCGACCCGGAAAAATGCAGGAAAATCGATGGCCGCCAAATCCGGTTCAGACGTTTTGACAAAGTAAACGAATTTGCTCTGACAGTGCCCTCCCTTCTGAACCTGCGTCAGGAGAACATGTCATTATTGACGCAAGTGCTCGCCGGAGGCTACGGAACGCACCTCCTCGCCTCAAGACAATTTGCTCTGGCAATGCCCAGGCCGGTTCAGGTTTGTCTGACAGTGCCCCTCAGAGGTTGAGAATTCTGACGGCGTTGGCGCCCAGAATTCCCTCCTTCTCCTCCACGGAGAGCATCGGAAGTTCCATGATCCGCTCGACCGTATGGTCCAGGTCGTACCACGGAAAATCCGATCCCATCATGACCCGCTCGGGCCCGATATTCTTGATGAGCCGCGCAAGTTGTTCCACCGAGGGGGCATTCGTGCCGCCCGTCCACTCAATAATCTCGCAGCAATCGAAGTAAGCATTCGGATATGTCTCGGCAATTTCCAGGGCCTGTGCCCAGGTCCCACCGCCCATATGGGCCAATACCGCATTAAGGCGAGGAAACTCCTTTAGCATGCGACCGAAAGCCCGGGGTTCGGCAAACCCGGCACCGTTGCGGTCGGGTCCCGAATGGCCGATGACGGGAACATCCAGCTCCTCGCACGTTCTATAGATCGGCCACAGACGCTCGTCCGACATGGAGAACCCCTGGACAGCACCGTGCAGCTTGACCCCACGTCCCCCGTGATTCTCCACCATGTCTCGCACATGGGTCGCGCCTTCGTCAGCGGGGAGGACGGTGATGTCGGCCGCGATGAAGGGAACGAATTGCGGTTGGTCAGCAGCAACCTGGCAACCCCAACGGTTGAACGTCTTCATTCGGTCGACGATGTGCGCATCGATGTCGGCAAGGGCCGTTTCTCTATCGGGCCCGCCGGTACCCTCCGGCAACTCGGCGATCGCTGCTTCGCGCAAAAGGCGGCCCATAAAGAGATTCACCACCACCGCCTTGGAGACGCCCGCCACCGCCATCGCCTCCTTGGCGTCGTCCAAGGTGCCGGCGAGATCGCTGAAGCACATGTCGGCCCTCTCACCGTACTCCCAAATCTGGTAACTCTCCTTGTCGGCCAACCCATCTTCCGCCGTCGGGTATAGATGTACGTGCGAATCGACCTTGATCGGGTCCGCCATCTCAATGTCCTCCCAACCGTAATTTCCCGTTTGACCGGTCAGTTCGCCAACGACCCCACCGGTGTTCCTGAAAGGGTATCTGAATCCAGATTCGAATGCGACGGGACCAGTGTGTGCAAACCATTTCGATTCTGTACCCAGTACTAAAACGGACTCACTCACTCTGGTAGGTCCGCCTTGCGCGGAGCATCAAAATAAAGCCCCTTTTGCCTACGCATCAGCCTCGGCAGACACAGGAGACACTTGCAGCTCATAGCGCTCATGCAAGCGACTTAACCAGCTGCCCCCGGAGCCGCAAAACGATCCTCGTGACAACGGTATCACCCGTTCTTCACGTCCCCGGGTCGTCGGCCGGGGATTTCGCGCTCATGGATTTCTGCCTCATCTTCACTCCTAGGTGGTTACGATGAGCCAGAAATCCTCCGTTAGGCAATTGCCTCAATGTGTCCCACGGGCGCTGATGTCAGACAATCTCGAGTCGTGTCTGCTCATTGGAAGGTTACCGGTCAGAAATGCGCAAAGGTACCGTATTTGCATCATTCATAGTGGTTTCCATTTAAAAAAAGCAACTGCTCAATTCCACAACTCCGATAGCCCTCAAAATCCTTATCGACTGTACGGGAAGCCTCCTTAGTTTAGTGACATATATGAAATGGGTGATGTGTAGACGCGAAAACATCAGATTTTGGCCTGAAACTAGGTTCAGAAAGTCCAAGCCGCCGTCAAAGTCACATAGTCGGACTCGAAGCGGTTGGTTGCGTCGAAGTCGTGGATCCACTTTCCTAGCACCGCGAGTTTTCCTTCGGCGAATTTTGCCGCTCCCGCTGTCACCGGTGATTTGGTTGTAGTAGTAACCGCGCACACCAATGGCGAAGGTCTCCGACAGAAACTGGTTTGCCGTGAAATCGAGGTGAAACTCTATCCCGGTCTGATAATCTGTGTCATCGTTCTCGGTATTATAGATGACACCGGGTGCAATCGAGACTTCGGTACCGGTCTTCGGGTTGAGATAGGTCACGGCGAGCGCCGTGTCGAAGCCCCAGCGATTGAGGCCGATATTCACCACCTCATCGACGTCATAAGCGCCTGTGGGTGCGTAGATCGCTTCTCCGAGCTGGATCGAAAAGTTGTCGATCGTCCAAGTGAGCTCCAGCGGCACAAGAGCGATATCGGCGATATTGATCGAGTCCCTCTGGGCAGAAATCGACCCGCCGCCCGCGGTCGTGATGGTAGCCTCAAGCTCTGCGTATCCGAAGGGGATCGCAGCGCCCACTGTATAAGTTGCGCCAAGCACTTCTTGTTCGAACGTATAGCCGGCAGAGACAATGTTGAGTACCATAGTAAGGTCGAGGCCGGCGTTCACTTTGCCTTGTAGAACGGCCGTTCCCGCGTCACCGCTCAGGAAGTACACGGAATT
>JAPULJ010000126.1 GCA_027295145.1 Alphaproteobacteria bacterium
ACATGGAGCACGACCCGCACCGTTCACGCTTCTTCGCATATCTCAGCTTGTTCACATTCTCGATGCTGATGTTGGTCAGCGCCGACAATCTCGTCCAGCTTTTCTTCGGCTGGTAGGGGGTAGGGCTGTGATCCTACCTGCTGATTGGATTCTGGTACCAGCGTCCGGCGGCCAACGCCGCGGCGATCAAGGCGTTCGTCGTCAACCGGATTGGCGATTTCGGCTTCGCTTTAGGCATCTTTGGCACCTACCTCGTATTCGACACGGTGCTCTACGAGAACATATTCGCGGGCGTTTCCGGCAAGGCGGAGGCCAGTTTCGTATTCCTCGGGGCCGAGGTCCACGCGCTGACCACCATCGCGATTTTGTTGTTCATCGGGGCGATGGGCAAATCGGCGCAGTTCTTCCTGCATACCTGGTTGCCCGACGCGATGGAGGGCCCGACACCGGTCTCCGCCCTCATCCATGCGGCGACCATGGTCACCGCCGGGGTCTTCATGGTGGTGCGGCTCTCGCCGATCTTCGAAGCGGCACCAAGCGCTCTTATGCTGGTCACAATCGTCGGCGGGACGACAGCGTTCTTCGCTGCCACCGTCGGGCTGTGCCAAACCGACATCAAGCGGGTGATCGCTTATTCGACCTGCAGTCAGCTCGGCTATATGTTCTTCGCCGCCGGGGTCGGTGCCTATTCGGTGGCCATCTTCCACCTGATGACCCACGCTTTCTTCAAGGCGCTGCTGTTCCTGGGTTCGGGCTCAGTGATCCACGGCATGTCCGACGAGCAGGACATGCGCAAGATGGGCGGCATTTGGAAGAAGATGCCGATCACCTACGGCACCATGTGGATAGGCTCGCTGGCCCTGGCCGGCATCGGCATTCCGGGACTGATCGGCTTCGCCGGCTTCTATTCCAAGGACGCCATTCTCGAATCGGCCTTCGGCGCCGGCACCGGCGTTGGCCAGTATGCATTTTGGCTAGGGATCGCAGCGGCATTCTTAACCGCGCTCTATTCCTGGCGGCTGATTCTGATGACCTTCCACGGTCCAACCAGAGCCAGCCCCGAGATCTTCGCCAAAGTCCACGAAAGCAAGCTCGTCGTCACGGTGCCGCTGATCGTGCTGGCGATCGGCGCGATCGCCGCCGGCTTCCTCGCCAAGGATTTGTTCTTTGGCGACGGGATCGAAGTATTTAAGCGCGCGATGATCCCGATGGCGCCGCTTAAACACGCCATCGAAGCGGCGCACCACACGCCCATCTGGGTCAAGTGGCTGCCCCTGATCGTCGCCCTCGCCGGGATCGCCTGCGCCTACATCGCCTACGCCTGGAAGAAGGATTTGCCAGGCAGGATCGCCGAACGCTTTCGCCCGATCTACCTGTTCCTGCTCAACAAATGGTATTTTGACGAGCTCTACGACCGCATCTTCGTCAAGTTCGCCTTCTTTATTGGCCGGGGCTTGTGGAAGTCGGGCGATGGCGCGTTGATCGACGGGATGGGACCGGATGGGATCGCTAGCGCCGCCCGCAATCTCGCCCTGCGAGCCAGCGCCCTGCAATCGGGCTACCTCTACCACTACGCCTTCGCCATCTTGATCGGCGTTGCCGGGTTCGTGACCTATTACGCCCTGGTTCTGGCGGGATAGGGGCGCGCGATGTTCTTTCCGGTCCTATTTCTCTTATGGTTCCTGCCGCTCGTCGGCGCCTTATTCCTTATCTTTGTGCGCGGCACCGAAGAGGAGGTCAGCCGCAATGCGCGCAACTTCGCGCTCTTCACCTCTCTCGTTGTCTTCGTGCTGTCGCTCTTTTTGTGGTTCGAATTCGACGCCGGCGCCGACGGCTTCCAGTTCGAGGAACGGGTTGCCTGGTTCGAGTTTCCCGGCGGCTACAAGCTTAACTACCATGTCGGCATCGACGGCATTTCGATCTTCTTCATCCTGCTAGCGACGCTGTTGACGCCAATCTGCATTCTGGCCAGTTGGACTGCGATCAAGGACCGCGTGCGCGAATATATGATCGCTTTCCTGGTGCTCGAAACTTTCATGGTCGGCACCTTCGCCGCCCTCGATCTGATCACCTTCTATATTTTCTTCGAGGGTGTGCTGATCCCGATGTTCCTCATCATCGGCATGTGGGGCGGCAAGCGGCGGGTTTATTCAGCCTTCAAGTTCTTCCTTTTCACACTGACCGGCTCGGTGCTGATGCTGCTGGCGATCTTCGCCATCTATTATGCGACGCTCGCCTCGGGGCAGTTCGTTCAGGCCGGCAAAATCGTCGGCACCACCGACATTCCTACGATCATCGCCTTCGCCAAGAACACGGGGTTTTCCGACGATCTGCAGACATGGCTGTGGCTCGCCTTCTTCGCCTCCTTCGCCATCAAGCTGCCGATGTGGCCGGTCCATACCTGGCTGCCCGACGCCCATGTCGAGGCGCCGACCGCCGGCTCGGTGATCCTCGCCGGTGTGTTGCTAAAGATGGGCGGCTATGGGTTCCTTCGCTTCTCGCTGCCGATGTTTCCCGACGCCTCGATCTTCTTCACACCGCTGATATACACCCTCAGCGTCATCGCCATCATTTACACCTCCCTCGTCGCCCTGGCGCAGGAGGATATGAAGAAATTGATCGCCTATTCCTCGGTCGCCCATATGGGCTTCGTTACCATCGGTATTTTCACGGGCAACGTCCAGGGGGTGCAGGGATCGGTCATTCAGATGCTCAGCCACGGCGTCGTTTCGGCGGCGTTGTTCCTCATCGTCGGCATCGTCTACGACCGCCAGCACAGCCGCGAGATCGCGCATTATGGCGGGCTGGTCGAACGAATGCCGGTCTACGCCGCGGTCTTCATGCTGTTCATGCTGGCCTCGGTGGGTCTGCCGGGCACCAGCGGTTTCGTCGGTGAATTCCTCGTCCTTGTTGGCGCCTTCAAGGCCAATACCTGGGTTGCTGTGCTGGCCACCACCGGCATAATTTTGGGCGCTGCCTACATGCTCTATCTCTATAGGCGGGTCATCTACGGCAAGTTGAAGCTGGAGCATTTGAAGGACATCGTGGATCTAACCCCGCGCGAGAAGCTGATCTTCGCGCCACTGGTCGTGCTGGTCTTTTGGATGGGGATCTACCCGTCGAGTTTCCTTGGCGTGATCGACAAATCGGTCGGCACGCTGGTCACCAGCTATCAGGCAAAAATGCCCAAAGCCCCGATCAAGGCGGCGCAAGCCGGGCAGACCTGGCAGACAGGGCAGGGGAGGTAGCCGGCGATGGGTCAGGTGCTCGGAAATATCCAACCGGCGGTCCCCGAGATTTTCATGGCCGTGGCGGCCATGGCGTTGCTTATGGGCGGCGTCTTCCGGGGTGATAAGTCAACCGGCGGGGTCTCGTGGTTCGCCGTGTTGGTTCTGGTCGTGACAGGTGTTTTGATCGTCGTTATGAGCCCGTCCGGCGTGCGCAGCACGATTTTCGCTGGCATGTTCGTCACCGATGATTTCGCCGTTTTTATCAAGCTCCTGGTCCTTGCCGGCTCCGGCCTGACGATCATTATGGCCACCGATTTCAACCGGCGCGAAGGGGCTGAACGCTTCGAGTTCCCAGTCCTGATCGTCCTCGCCACCCTCGGCATGATGATGATGGTCTCGGCCAACGATCTTCTGTCGCTCTATCTCGGGCTCGAATTGCAGAGTCTTTCGCTCTACGTCATTGCCGCCTTCCGGCGCGATTCGATCCGCTCCAGCGAGGCCGGACTGAAATACTTCGTCCTCGGCGCCCTGTCCTCGGGCATGCTGCTCTACGGCGCATCGATGGTCTACGGGTTTGCCGGCACGACGGGTTTTCCTGAGCTCGCCGCTATCTTCGCCAAGAAGGGCGCCACCCCGCCGGTCGGGCTGGTCGTCGGGCTGGTCTTCGTAATCTCGGGGCTGGCTTTCAAGATTTCCGCCTTCCCCTTCCATATGTGGACACCCGACGTTTACGAGGGCGCGCCAACCCCCGTCACCGCCTTCTTTGCCGCCGCGCCCAAGTTGGCGGCGATCGGGCTGTTTCTGCGCGTGCTGGTCGGCCCGTTCGGCGATTTGTCGGACACCTGGCAACAAATCATCTGGTTCCTCGCCATCGGCTCGATGCTGCTCGGCGCCTTCGCCGCGATCGCCCAATCCAACATCAAACGCCTGCTCGCCTACAGCTCGATCGGCCATGTCGGCTTTGCGCTGGTCGGCCTCGCGGCGGGAACCGAGGATGGGCTCAAGGGCGTGCTGATTTATATGGCGATCTACCTGGTCATGGTGATCGGCTCCTTCTGCTGCGTCATGTGCATGCGCCGGCAGGGGCGCATGGTCGAGGGGATCGACGACCTCAAGGGCCTTTCGCGCAGCAATCCGATGATGGCGCTGGTGCTGGCGATCATGATGTTCTCGATGGCCGGAATTCCGCCGCTGGCGGGCTTCTTCGGTAAGCTATACATCTTCCTGGCGGCGATCGAGGCTGGGCTTATCGGGCTGGCTGTTGTCGGCGTATTGTCGAGCGTAGTCGGCGCCTTTTATTATATGCGCATCGTCAAGGTGATGTATTTCGACGAGCCGGTCGAGGGTTTCGATAAGCCGGTCGGCGGGGAGATGAAGATGATCCAGGCGGGCAGCGGCTTCCTAATTCTCTTCTTCTTTGCCTTTCCCGCGCCTCTGCTGGCGAGCGCTGAAGCGGCGATCAAGGCGCTGGTCGGCGGTTGACCCCGGCATTGACCGTAGTCACTTTTGATCCCATGAGCGAAGCAAGTATTCCGCAGATCCCTGGCAGCTACAATCTGGTGACCCGCAAGCGCGTGACCAGCACCAACGACGCCCTACGCGTGCTGGCCGACAATGGCGCGCCAGAGGGCACGATACTTGTGGCAAAATCGCAGAGCGCCGGACGCGGGCGGTACGGCCGAAGCTGGCAATCGCCCCCCGGCAACCTCTACTTCTCGCTGCTGTTGCGGCCCGACTGTCCGCCGATGCAGGCTTTACAACTAGGTTTCGTGGCCGGAGTTGCCTTGGGCGATGCCATATTGGCGCTCGTTCCTAAAAGCGTCTCCGTTCAGCACAAATGGCCCAACGACATACTTCTGGACGGGCGCAAGTTGGCTGGTATCCTGCTCGAATCGGGGACCACTGCCAGTGCCAAACTCGACTGGCTGGTGATCGGCATGGGCGTCAATGTGGCGAACGCGCCGCAGGATATGGCGTTCCCCGCGACCGCGCTTGCCGCACATGGCTACACGCTCAGACCAAGCGATCTTATCGCACCCATCGCCCACGCTCTTTCACGCTGGATTGACCGCTGGCGCAAAGACGGCTTCGCGACCGTGCGCTCCGCTTGGTACGCCCGTGCTTATCGCCGCGGGCAGTCTGTTCAGGTGCGCTTTGAGGACGGCGCCAAATCGGGGCTCTTCGTCGGACTCGATGATGATGGGGCGATGCTCCTGCAGACGGCGAACGGCGCCCGCGAACGCCTCAGCTACGGAGCCGTGTTTCCCGATATCCAGGCGGCAGGCTAGGCCATGCTGGCGGCAATCGATTCGGGCAACACCAACGTCGTCTTCGCCGTCTATGAGGGCGAGAAGTTGCGCGGGGAATGGCGCAGTTCGAGCGATGCCAACCGCACGGCAGACGATTACGCGGTGTGGCTGACCCATCTGATGGGGCTCGAAGGGTTAGAGTTTAGCGATATCGACGAGGCCATCCTGGCCAACGTCGTCCCGGCGGCCAGCTATTCCTTGCGCATGTTGTGCAAGCGCTACTTCGGGTGCGAGGCATTGGTAATCGGCGCGCCAGACGTAGAGCTCGGCGTCGATATCCGCATCGACCATCCGGAGGAAGTCGGCGCCGATCGGCTGGTCAACGCGGTGGGCGCCAGCCAGGCCTATAACGGACCGCTGATAATCCTCGATTTCGGTACCGCGACGACCTTCGATATCGTGGCAGAAGACGGCGCCTATTGCGGCGGTGTCATCGCCCCCGGCATCAATCTTTCGCTCGAAGCCCTGCATGCCGCGGCCGCTAAATTACCGCGAATCGACGTCGCCCGGCCCGCTTCGGTGATCGGCAAATCGACCGTCCCGGCGATGCAATCAGGCATCTATTGGGGTTATGTCGCGCTGATCGAGGGTTTGGTGGTGCGCATCCAAAAGGAGTTCGGCGCCAAGATGACGGTGATTGCCACCGGCGGCCTGGCACCGCTGTTCGCCGATGCAACCCCGGCCATTGACCATCTCGACCGCGAATTGACGATGCGCGGTCTGCTTAGTATCAACCGTGCCAATAGAGGCTCATGAGCGCTAGGCGCGATCCGCTGCAGACTTCAGAGAAGGATCTGATCTTTGTCCCCCTGGGCGGGGCCGGAGAGATCGGCATGAACCTCAATCTGATCGGTCATGCGGGAAAGTGGCTGATGCTCGATCTCGGCGTTACCTTCGGCGACGATCAAAGCCCGGGCATCGAAGTCATCATGCCTGACCCAGGTTTCATCGTCGAGAAACGCGATCAGCTCGTCGGGCTGGTGCTGACCCACGCACACGAGGATCATATCGGCGCCGTTCCTTACCTCTGGTCGCGGCTCAAATGTCCCCTTTACGCGACCCCGTTCACCGCTTCCGTACTGCGCCGCAAATTGCGCGAAGTCGGCCTCGAAACCAAGGCCAAGATCACCGAGGTCGAACCGTCTTCGAAATTCCGCATCGGCCCGTTCGGCATCGAGCTGATGACGCTGACCCATTCTATCCCCGAGCCCAACGCTGTGATCATCCGCACCAAAGCTGGCACCATCTTCCACACCGGCGACTGGAAGTTCGATCCTGACCCGCTGATCGGCGAGCCCGCCGACGAGGCAGCCTTGCGCAAACTCGGCGACGAAAACATCCTTGCGCTGATCGGCGATTCCACCAACGTCTTCCGCGAAGGAACCTCTGGCTCCGAAGCCGATGTTCGCAAAAGCCTGATCGAGTTGGTCGGCAAGTACGAACAGCGCGTCGCCATGGCCTGCTTTGCCAGCAATGTCGCGCGGCTGGAAACCATCGCCCGGGTCGCCGAGGCGCATGGTCGCCATGCGGCGTTGGTCGGCCGCTCGTTGTGGCGGATCTATGATTCAGCGCGCGAGAACGGCTATCTCACTGATATTCCAACTTTTTTAACCGACGAAGAAGCCGGCCACCTGCCCCGCGACAAGGTCCTGCTGGCCTGCACCGGCAGCCAGGGGGAGCCGCGGGCGGCATTATCCAAGATCGCCTCCGGCAGCCACCGCCATATCGGACTCGAGGCGGGCGACGTGGTGATCTTCTCTTCGCGCATCATCCCCGGCAACGAAAAGCCGATTGGCCGCCTGCACAGCGCCCTTGTCCGCCTTGGGGTCGAGGTAGTCACCGAGCACAACCATTTCGTACACGTTTCCGGGCACCCGGCGCGTGACGAGCTGACCCATATGTATCAGTTGGTGCGACCCAAAATCGCGGTTCCCGTCCATGGCGAGACGCGGCACCTGATCGAACACACCAAACTTGCCCGCGCCTGTCAGGTGCCCGAAGCGGTGAGCGTCTCGAATGGCGACGCCGTGCGCCTGGCGCCGGGCCGGCCTGAGATAGTCGCGACGGTGGCCAATGGCCGCTTGGCTGTCGATGGCAATGTCCTGGTGCCCATCGAAGGTCCGGCCCTGCAGGAGCGCAAGCGCCTGATGTGGAACGGTGTGGCGGTAGTGACCGTGGTTGTCGACGCCGACGGCGGGCTAGTCGGCACCCCGCAAATTACCCTCCAGGGCATCGCCGACGACCCCGCGGTCGAGGATCTACGCGGTGCCCTGGTCGAGGCCATAAGGGATACCATCGCCAAACTGAGTGCCCCCCATCGGCGCGACGACGCCGAGCTAGGCGAAGCCACCCGCCGCGCCGTGCGCCGCCAGCTCCGTGAGCTGCGGGGCAAGAAACCGCCAACTGAAATTCATGTGGTGCGGGTTTAGAAAACGCGGATAGTGTTTAGTAATTTCTACATAAAAAACATTTCATACTCTGAACTATTCGAAATGGATAGCGCACAGCTTGTTGCCATCGAGATCGCGGAAATAGCCGATATAGTATCTGCCGCCGCCACGAGGGCCGGGCGCACCTTTGTCCTTTGCCCCTAACTCAAGTGCTTTCCTGTGAACGGCATCCACCATATCCGCGCTTTGCGCCGTCAGTCCAATCATCATCCCATTGCCAACCGTGGCCGTATTCCCATCATACGGTTTGGTAAGGCATACCTTCGGCCCGTCCGACTTCAATGACCAGGCAATGAAATTTTCTGCCTCGAATGCACGACTGGCACCAAGGATAGCTAGCACCGCGTCATAAAATTCGCCTGCGCGCTGATGATCGTTCGTTCCAATCGTTACATAGCCGATCAAAATTCTTCGGTTCTCGTGTTTTGCGGATTTTGGGGATGCGAATTGGATAACCCCGGGAAATCGGCGGCCAAGCGTAGCAGCTGAGGGAGGCTAAAAAAAGTTTCAAACAAAAAATACGGCGACCCGAAGGCCGCCGTCATATCAATTTTCGGAAGGTCTGAGAGGTCAGCTAACGTCCCAACCACCGTTGGAATTTTTACAGGCGACGCCCGTTCCTGTCTGGGTCTCGCCGTTGGCGTTGGTCACAGTCGTATCGAAGTTACGGCAGGGATCGCCACTCGTGTTGGTGTATGACGAAGTCGGCGTGGTGCTGCCATGGGCGCCGGTGTTGGGGTTGCTCCAGGACGTTGTGGTGCCATTGGGATTACCGTTCATCGCCTGGTAGGTTGCCTGGTTGTGGCGTTTGACGTCCTCGCAATCGAGTGTCTTGCCGATCATGTTACCGAGCGCGCCGCCGATGATCACGCCGCCCGCAATGGCGATGCCACGGCCTGCGCCGCTGCCGATCCGCGAGCCGATCAGGCCACCGATTATGGCGCCGCCGATGGTGCCGATGATTTCCTTGGCCCCGGGGCCCGGGTTGCACGCCGCTTGCGCGGGCGTGGCGCCGCTGAAACCGATGACGGCGGCCAGAACGAGCGAGGATGCGATACTGGTGAGCTTCAGTCTCATTATTG
>JAPULJ010000127.1 GCA_027295145.1 Alphaproteobacteria bacterium
CGCTATGGCGAACTGGCCGCAATCCGCACCGCAGACTTCAACCCCGACGCCGGGACCGTACACATCCGCCATTCCAAGGCCGGGAAAGCCCGGCACGTCGTGCTAACAGACGAGGGGCAGGACTTTTTCGAGACGGTTACGGCCGGCCGGGAAGGCGACAGGCTGGTATTTACAAAGGCCGGTGAAAAGTCTTGGGGGCGCACGCATCAACAGCGGCCCCTGCGGGAAGCCTGCAAACGTGCCCGCCTCACGCCACCGGCAAATTTCCATGTCCTTCGGCACACCTACGCCAGCCTCCTGGTCATGGCCGGGGTGCCGCTCGTGGTCGTCGCCAAGAATCTCGGGCATTCGGACACCAGGATGTGCGAGCGGCACTATGCGCACCTAGCCCCGTCCTACGTAGCCGACACGATCCGGGCGCACGCACCCAAGCTCGGGATCACCGAACCCGGCAAGGTAACGCCGCTCAAGATCAATACAGCGGCGAACGTATAAGGTTGCGCGTTGCCGAACGGATAATCAAAATCTAACGAGCGCGGCTAGGGTCGCTCCCGAACGCCGGGTTTCCCATGCCCGGCCCGCCGCGCTTCATTCCTACATGGGCTCGCGCAAATGGGAGCGCGGCCGTTGGGTAAAATTGAAGATCACCTACCCTGGCGTGAGGAAATCGATCTCCTCGATACTGGATTTATCAAAGGGGAAACTCTGACATCCCCCGGCCGGCTAGATGATGCCGCCGGGAAATACGCAGACGATGTAATTGAGAATGGAAATGTAACCCCAGGCCAGCGCGACGAACTGATTACCGCATTAAGGCGGGCCGGCCTATTCTACTATTTCGGCGATGCAGTTACCCTCGGAATTGCGAGCAACAAGGAAACAGCAAAAACATGGCGTCGCGCCGGCCACAAGATCGCGGCGGATTTGCTCAAGCCGCGACCGAAGCACCGCCCGAAACAATATTTTGACCAGGGGTTGATTTGGGTTATGGCCGATGCATGGGAATACTTCGGCCATGAAGCCAAGTCCCCCGCATATCATCCTGGGACGCGAACACGACAACAAGGGGACTACCCTAACGAATTCGTCCAGTTTTGTGAGGGTTGGATACGGGTAATCGACCCCGATCGCCGTGGAATGCCCAAGCGAACACTGTATCGGCGTGTACTAGACCAGCGCAGTGAGAATACTGACGTTTAGAAACCTTGCTGCATCAGTTGCTGAGATTTCAGCATCTGTTTTTTCGCGCCCCCACCAAAAGGCTACTTAAAGCCTAAGCTTTACCCCGAGAAATCGACTTTATGGAGGTTCTTAACCGTCAACGCTCGGGCGCGTCCCGGCGTTCACAAGTGAGGACTTCTAATGACCGAAGATCAAATGTTGTTCAGTCTTGCCGAAGTGTGCGACCTCACCCGGCTTGGCCGGACAACGATTTATTCCGAGATCAATTCGGGCCGACTCAAAATCGTGAAAGTGGGTCGGCGGACTCTTATCTCGCGCGAGGCGCTACGGGATTGGCGCGAAAGGATTGAGGCCGACACCGCACAACCCGAGCCCGATAAGGCCGCATGACATGCCCCAAGAAAGACGAAGGCCGCCGACTCAGGATCGGCGGCGCTTCGCGGATGTCTCGCTCGGTCAACGGTTCGACACCCCCGAAGATAACCTTGCCCGGCCCATTCGGCAAGACCATCCGCGCCGCTTGCCACGCAAGCGCGCTGCCGGCCCTCGCCCTCTTGGCCCCGGCGAGCGTGCCGCCGCCCGTGCGTGTCGCGAGCGCGGGTTTCGCGTCATCGAAGGCGGCCGGCCGTGACCGCGCGCACAGTCAACCGGGCACGGCTGGCCCTATGGCTCACCTTGCCTTCGGTATCCGACAAGGGGCTCGCCCGCCTCGGTATCGACCGCGCGATTGCCAACCGGGCCGGCGGTCTAGCTTGGAGCCAGATAACCATCTTCGGGCGCGGCTTCGATCTGTCGCCCTCGGGCTTTCCGGCGGTGATCCAGCCCGTATGGCGCGGCCCGGCGCCTAGCCTCGAATGCGCCGTTGAGAACCCGATCCTTGACGAGCTTATCGCTTGGCGTCCTGCCGATCCGGAACGATGGTGGTATCGCTGGTTCGCGTCCTTTCCGGCCTTGGGCGACCACTTCATTGACGATGCCCATATCGACGGCGTGCCGCTCGACTGCCACATGACGCCCTTAGCTTGGCTACGGGGCGGTTGTCGCGGAACCGTCATGCTCGGGATCGCCGAGGGCTTCGCGGAGGTGGCGGCATGAGCGCGGCTATCGAAAAGCTGGCGCCCGGGGCCGCCGCCCGGACTCCGGCGGCCCCGGCGTTCTCTGACGACGCCCTGGCCCTGGACTTCACCCGACGCTACGGCGACCGTCTGCGCTACGTCGCCACCTGGGGCAAGTGGCTCGAATACGACGGCACCCGCTGGACGCCCGATGCCACGGTACAGGTATTCGACCTGGCCCGCGCCGTCTGTCGGGAAAAGGCCACCACCTGTAACAAGGAAGGCGAAGCGAAGAAGCTGGCGAGCGCCGCCACGGTCGCGGCGGTCGAGCGCTTGGCCAGATCGGATCGCCAGCACGCCGCAACTGCCGGCCAATGGGACGCGGACCCGTGGGCCTTGAACACGCCGGATGGCACCGTCAACCTCGTCCGGCAGATCCGAGGCTCCCTCGGAGTCGAGAACCAACGGCTCGGTGTCGAGCAACCGGAACAGCTTCGCCAGTGCAGCCGAGGCAGACTGCAACTGGTTGTAGGTGTTGGCCAGGTTGATGATCGGTTGGAAGAACCAGTCGAGGTACATCAGTAATGAGACCAGCGAGCCAAAGCTCAGATCACCCGCAATGACCCGCCTTCCCCCAAA
>JAPULJ010000128.1 GCA_027295145.1 Alphaproteobacteria bacterium
TAAATCGGCAAAAAGCGGACATCGGGAATTTCATGTCCGCTTTCGACCCCATAATGTCCGCTATTACCCCGATAACGGACATTCCAGTCAGCACCATCGATGTCCGCTATTAGCCAATAACAGCCGTTCAGCAAAAGCTAATATATAATTGGCTGTCGGACCAAGCAGAACCGCTCCGGCGCGCTGGCTAAGTGGCGTCAATTAGCTGCTTGAGCCTGAACTGGATTTTGTAGATTGGTTCACATTAGACTGACAGCACCGTCAATCGGGGGAAGCAAGCCATGCCAGTTCCGTTTTCCGGCGGCTGTTCGTGCGGGGCGATCCGCTACACCTGCACTGAAGAGCCGTTCGTCTCCTATCTCTGCCACTGCACCGAGTGCCAGAAGCGCACCGGCAGCGCCTTCGGAATTTCGGTCCTGGTGCCGCCCAAGAGCTTCCGGCTCGACAAGGGTACGCCGAAGACGCGCGAACGCATCGCCGACAGCGGCAACGTGATCACCTTTCACTTTTGTGGCGACTGCGGCACCAACGTCTTCGCCGACAACAGCGCCAGGGCGCATGCCATGGGGTTGTTCGGCGGGACACTCGACGACCCGGACTGGTTGCCGATCCAGGCCAACATCTGGACAGACAGCGCGCTCGGCTGGGTGCAGATGGACGAGACGGTGGAACGCTTCGCCAAGGTGCCTGACTTCTCAAAGTATTTTGCCGGTCGCTGAGGCGGCTGGACATACAGAAGTCGGACAATATCGGCGGATTCAGCCAATCTACGGCTGCCTTGCCGCTGCTACCGGACGTCAAATCGTCGAAAGTCCGCTTTCGGGGGTAAACCGGACGTAATCTGAATGCCCGCTAATGTCCGTTAATAGCCATAAGCGGACATTCTGAACCTGTGGAATTTGCATCATTCATCGACTTAAAGACCAACGTTGAAGTAGGTCGGCTTGAGAAGCCTTACTTCTGCTACTAGGGTCGCTGTCTACGGTAGCGTGTATCCAAGAGATAAGTAGGAAGGTAGCCAGAAAGAACCCAGAGCGGAGTATCGAATGGCTAATGATGAATTCGGCGGACGCGTCGCGTTGGTGACGGGAGGGTCGCGCGGCATCGGCCGTGCGATCTGCCTTCGCCTGGCGAAAGCCGGCGCATGGGTTGCAATCAACCACTCGGCCAGCGCCGAAGCCGCTGACGAAACGCTTGAGCAGGTGAAGGCGGCAGGCGGCGACGGCCAGGTGTACCGGGCCGATGTTTCCTCCCACGACGCGACCGACGCCATGTACGAAGCCATCGAAACCGATCGCGGCCCGGTCGAATTGCTCGTCACCAATGCGGGCATCGCATCGTTCCAGGACGATGTCGACATGCCCATCGATCTATGGCGTCGGATCATGTCGGTGAACCTCGACGGCACCTTTCATTGCGTGTGGCGAGCCAAGGACGGCATGCGGGCGCGGAACTATGGTCGCATCGTCTGCGTTTCCTCGGTCAACGGCATAGCCCCGAGCCGAATTCGCCCGGACCGCCTGATCGCATACGGCACTTCGAAGTCGGCCGTCATCGGCTTTGCCCGCAATTGCGCCACTGCGTTCGGCCCGGCAATTCGGGTCAACTGCGTGGCGCCAGGCCTTATCGATACCGACATGACGAAAGACATGAGCGACGACATGCGCCAGCAAATCGTTGCCCACACGCCGGCCGCTCGCGTCGGCGTTCCGCAGGACGTGGCGGAACTCACCTATTTTCTCTTGAGCGACGCGGCCAGCTTCATCACCGGCCAGACCTACGTGACCTCCGGAGGTCTCGTCACACTGCCCTGAAAGCGGATCAGCAATCAGCTAGAGCGGCGCCCGTTTTGTTAGAATCGCGTCGGCGCAAAATGGAGCCGTCGAGAAAGTTACATATTCGTCCGGACGCAAAGCAAATTCCCTCTCCCACAAGGAGAGGGTGGTGAGCGAAGCGAACCGGGTGAGGGGTTACAAACGGTGATGTGTTTCCGGGATGGAATTACCCCCTCACCCCATCCCCTCTCCCCATAGGAGAGGGGCTTTATGCACTCCCGGATCCTCAGTTCTATCGTGGAATTGAAGCGAACTGATTACATCTAAACGGGAAAGGCTCTAGGCAAATTTCGCCAGAAACTCCGGCGGAATGTGCGGTACGGGATCCGACTTCTGCCAACACGGCAGCGCCTCGACCCGCTCCATCCAGGCTCGAATGTTGGGGTAATCGTCGAGCGGCAGTTTCTGTAATGCATGGAGGTGCATCGGGGCGGCGACGGCAATGTCGGCGATGGTCGCGTGGTCATCGCACAGCCACTCGCGGCCGGCCAGCGCATCCTCCAGGATCTGCGCCTGGGCATGAAATGTCGGCGCGTGATCGTCGAGCAGCGCTTCGTCAGGCGCATCGTCCAACATTACTTTGACCACGTTCTCGAGCAAATACGTATAGCAGTTGCCGAACCATTTGCTGGATTCCCAAAGGAGCCAGCGTGTGATGTCGGCGCGGATCTTAGGGTCGTCCGGATACACGGTCTTGTTGCCTAGCTTCTCGCTCGCATAGACCATGATGGCGTTGGATTCCCAAAGCACAAAATCATCATCGACTAACGCCGGCAGTTCGGCATTCGGATTAATCGCGGTGTAGGCCGGCTGCTTGTGATCCCCAGCAAAATAATCAAGCCGTTCCTCGTCGTAGCTCGCGCCAATAAGGTCGAGGCCGGCGACGACCTTGCGGCAGTTCACGGTGATCGGGTCATAGTAGAGTTTCATGGTCTCCCCCCTTGGCAGTCATCTTGATCACGTGCGCCGGATCGATCTCGCACCAGGGCCGTTTCGTCGATAGCGCGCAGGTTTGTTTGGTGGCGGTGGTGTGTCACACACGTTCAGACCGTAGCTAACATCGTGCCGGGCACCTCGCGCAATTCCACATTTCCTCGCTCGGAAAGTGCCGTCATTGATCCCCAAATGTCAACTTGGTGCCATGGGCGCGCCTTGCGAACGTCGCCGGTGATTCCAGCGATGGTGGCTTAGTCGTACAGGGCCATACAACGCACCTCGATGCTCCAGCGCTCGGGTGCGTCCGGCGGCGTTGTCGGGTCCTCGAATGCGCTGTGGAAACTGAAGGTGCATGGAGTGTCGAGGTTGATCGAATCCGCCTTCACACCGTTCGAGCGCGCCATTTCGCCGCCCGAATCCCATTGCTTTATCAGCACCGCTTCGTCACGCGTCAAAGCCGGATAGAAGTACCATTGATGATCGTCCGAGTGCTTCGCGAAGTAGTTCTCGCCGATGCGGTCGCTATAGTGAATCTCGAAGACGACCAGATCCTCCGGACGCACGCTGGCCGCGTCGCACAGCGCCAGCGGATGGGTGGCAACCGGCTCATGGGCCATGTTCCGCCATACATTGATGATCGCGAATCGGCCGGAGGACAGGGCGCGCTCTACCGCGGCTGAGTCGAGGAGCGATTTCCCGTCAGACAGTAGCGTATGCAATGTGTCGTTAGCGGATGGCGGTTCCGCCAAATCGCGCAGACGTTGCGGAGCGCTTATCAGCGTGTAGTCGCCGTGCACGACGTGCGCCGGACCCTGCACCTGCTGGCCGCCCTCGATGCGGCGTTTGCTCTGTTTGCCCGCGGCGGAGCGCACGTTGTGATCGAACGCCACGACGAAGCTCGCACCACTCGCTTCGTGAACGATCTCGGCGCACTGGGGATAGTAGTCGCGCACCACCTGTGCGTGGTCGAGAAAGTCGATATCCAGGTTTGCCGAGGGATAGGCAAGCACTTCGAAGCCATTATGGTATAGTGTACACCGCTCCGATCCCTCCAGGCAGCGTGCATCATGAACTGGCATCTGCCGACGTTCCAGATCCACGCCTTCCCAACCAGCATCGCTACCATCGCGGTCCCGGCGCGTGAACACCTTGCCGTTGCGATAGAGCGAGGGCTCTGCCGCCGCAGCCATGTAACTGAACGATCCCATACGGACCTCGTCCGTCCCTGCATCTAATGCCGAACCCATGGGCATACCTATTCCTCATATATGCGGTGCGCTCGCGAAACACTGACCGTAGTCGATTTTATCCACCTATGTCACGACGCTCCGGCCGACCGCGCATAGCCTATCCGTGCCAATATACACAACGCCAAAAATTCAAAAAGTGGCAGCCGCGAACTTCCGAAACGGGCCAAAAGCGGTCGTGATCACCATCGTGATCTACGGCCGCTTTCGGGTGTATTGCCGCAACTGTCATGCGCGTACCCCCACCGAAAGGGTAACTTATTGCACGTTGTCGTGTCTGCCATTTAGCGCATGGCCACGTCCGCTTTGGGTCATAAGCGGACGAAAATCCCAACCCGAATAATGTCCGTTAACGGGTGTAAAGCGGACATAATCAGTAGAAAAACGGACATCGGTGATTTCAGGTCCGCTTTTGTGTCGTTTACGTCCGCTTTACCCCCAATAGCGGACATTCCAGACAGATCCGTCAATGTCCGTTAATAGCCAATAACTGCCGTTCAGAAAAAGCTAATATAGCGCCGGCTGTCGGGCTAACGGGCCAGGTGCGTTACTCTCTACTGACAAT
>JAPULJ010000129.1 GCA_027295145.1 Alphaproteobacteria bacterium
AAAGGCGGCCGAGGGGTTGTTAAAACCATCGTCGGCGGCGCGCGCCCTGCTTGCCGGTGCCTCTAATATCGAACGAACCGACCTTCTCGTGAAGACCATTGCAGCGCAAAAAGGCATGCAGTTAGATATCGTCGATGAAACAGTTGCCACGGTAGATCTTTGGCTTGAGGCCAACCGCAACAAAGCTTGATTTTATTACTGTCATCAAGGAGCGCTCGCAGACCGCCAATTTAGGCGGCGTCTGGCACAGCGACACGACCTACCTGGAGATCCCCGCGCGGGCTCCCTGCTCTTCACGCGTTGGCCAGCGCCTCGGCAAGGAAGCGCCCGCCGAGGGCTATGCCCTCGGGGTCGATGCCGTGGCCGAGACCCGGTCGGAGATGGGATTCGACCTTGAAACCAACGGCTTCGAGCGAACTCTTGGCCTGCACCATGCTCGCCGACGGCACCATCGGATCGGCTTCGCCGTGGACCAGCATCACAGGCGGGCGCGCCTCGACTTCCGCCGACAGCGTCTCGGCCCCCAAGAGCGCCCCCGAATAGCCGAGCACGGCGGCGCAAGCCGGCGCCCGCCGCGGCGCCAGGTACAACGACAGCATGGTCCCTTGTGAGAATCCGATGAGGGCCAGGCGCTCGGGACCGAGGCCCAATGCCGCAAGCTCCGCCTCGATGAATGTGTTCACCACCGGAACCACCGCCTTAAGCCTGGCGACCAGTATCGCCGGAGTGCGGTCGTCGAGGCTGAACCACTGGCGACCGTACCCCGTGTCGCAGGGGAAGGGGGCGTGGGGCGAGGCGAACGCGGCGTCCGGCATCAGTTGACCCCAGTGCGGCGCCAACGAAATCAGGTCGTTGCCGTCGGCGCCCCAGCCATGCAAAAGCACAATGAGTGATCGGGCTTCTCCGCCCGCCGCCGGCGGCACCCTGGGTCCGGATATCGTGAACGCATCCATCGCGCGCTGCCTTCTGTGGGCCTTCGTACTGGCTATGGGCCTCCGTACTGGCAAAAGAGCAAGCTCCTGTCAATCAAGCCCAAATGAGCTCGTAGTCAACATGAGCTGCACGTAGAGGCCGGATTGATGACTGTAATCCCCAACTTCATCGCAGATCAGCCGACGGAAATGAGCGCTGCCTTGGCTAAAGTGGGTGGTGGAGGCAGTCTGGAGCGAACCAGCTGAAGATCGGTGCTCTTTTCAGGTATTGGATAGATCTGCGCTACAAACGCAGCATCCTGCGGACCGATATCAATGCCTCCCAATATGGGCCGACCATCCTTGGTATTCGCGCCCGGGATTTGGTAGCACATGATCGAGGTTTCGTCGGCGTGTGGGGTGCCCAACAACGATCGTTTTTCGATTGTCGTCAAGACCTGCTGCTCGACATCCGTTTCATTCCAACCCTGCGTATGGCGGATATATCTGATCGCATTCGTGCGGTCGATATTCGTGAAGTAGCTGTAGTTGGCCGGCGCCCAGCCGCATCCCAGAACGCGCCCTCGTTAAAGGCATTTGACCCGCCCGCCGGCTTTAGAATCACAATTATACTGTGGTTGAAATATTCGCCCGAATAGACGGTCGGCGAATTCCGAGAAAATTCCGAGTAGCCGCGTCTCTCGGCTGCAAATATGACGAGCCGTGCGGTCGCACCCGCCGGAAACACACGAAATTTGCGCCACCGAACTGGGGCTGGCGGTTTGCCTGTAAGCGGGTGGTGGTGTAGGCAGTCTGTAGCGCATCTGTCTCCGCTGAATTCCCTATTAAACAAGGAAATAACAGGGAGTTTTCTGGTGAAATCAGGAAAATATATCTGCTGAGAAGGGTCCGTCTCAACAGCCTTGCTGCAAGTCCAAAAGATAAATCATATCGCTTTGGATATGCCATTATGCGATACCAATAGAATGGCTTCTGACGGCATATACACAAACATCAAAGATAGGGTTGCGACGAGGCTGAAGCTGCAACAGCTTCGGCTTTTGGTCGCCATAGCCGACCGGGCGAGCATTCTTCACGCTGCACGATCGCTCAATATTTCGCAACCCACAGCAACCAAGCTGCTTAAAAGTCTGGAGGCGGATTTTGGAGTTGAACTTTTCGAGAGAACCAACCGCGGGACGGTTCCAACGATTGCCGGTGCGGCGCTCGTTCGCCACGGGAAGCTAATACTTGCGCAACTCAATCATGCGGCACAAGAACTGGACGATCTTGCGGAAGGCACGGGCGGACGAATCGTTCTGGGAACATTGCTTGCAGCCTCCGCACTGCTCTTGCCAGCCACGATCGCAATTATCCGTAAACAGCGACCGAATATTTCAATTGTTATCAAGGAGGGTACCAACGACCGATTGATACCTGCGCTGCACAACGGGGAATTGGACATGGTCGTTGGGCGGCTGCCCGAATATCGGTACCGCGAAAATCTCATACAGGAACCGCTTTACGAGGAACGGATTTGCATCGTGGCCCGATCAGGGCACGAATTGACCGTAGGCAAAAGGCCAAGCCTAAAAGCCATGCTTAATTGGGATTGGGTGCTCCCGCCACCGGAGACAACCCTGCGGCGGCAGATCGATTGGGAGTTTCTGGACGCTGGTCTGGAGCTGCCGCGTAACGCCCTGGAATCGGTTTCACTTCTCACCAACCGCTATCTGTTGCGTCACACTGACATGCTTTCCGTATGGCCATACCATGTCGTGGAAGAGGATATCCGGCGCGGTGATCTGGCGATCATTCCGTTCAAACTAAAGAAAGCGTTGGGGCCGGTGGGGGTGTCGTACCGCCGTATCAGTCGACTATCTCCCGCGGCGGTGGCCTTCCTTGAGGGGCTCCGCAAGATCGCTGGAGATTTGCATACGCGTGGGCTGCTTTGAGTTTGTGAAGGCCGACATCTTCGTATCGGAAATGTTAGTTTCTTTTCGCGGAAAGCAAAGCGGGACCGGTTTGGCAATTGCTTGGCTACCGGACAGATAATTTGCTGCGGGTCTCGGTTCGACTTCTTCGCTCCGCTGTTATCTTAGACTAAGGTTGAACGGTACTCATTTGATATTCCGAATTGATATATCTATTTGCAATATTTTCATTTGTTTCGATATCAAATTCGCTCCAAAATGCAGCCTAGCATTGCTTGAAGGATTTGATGCAAGTCTGTCGGTTATCTCTACTCGCTCCCCTGACTCCTTTGCGCCCTGATCTACTGGCGCACAACCCATGGCAGTTACCAAGATGAGCGATAGGCCTATGTCCGGTTCTGGTAACGTGAGTTGGATCGGCGCATCGCTGAGGCGCTTCGAGGACGACCGGCTTTTGAGAGGCCGGGGACGTTATGTCGATGACATTGTGAGCCCCGAGTGTCTACACGTCGCCTTTGTACGAAGTCCCTACGCTCGAGCAAAAATCGATGCGCTTGATGTTGCGGCAGCGAAGGCCGCGACGCAGGTAATCGCAGTATTCAATGGCGCAGATGTTGCCGAGCTTGACGAGCTGCCGGTCCGTCCGCTGGTCGAAGGGATCAGGGTTCCCAGATTTCCGATCTTGGCTCGGAGCGCCGTCATGGCAGTTGGCGAGCCAGTTGTTGCGATCATCGCCAAAACGCTCAATGCCGCCCTCGATGCGGCAGATCTGGTCGAGATCGACTATGAGCCCGTCGATCCCGTATTGGAGTGGAAAAATTCGGGGATCAGCGAGCCGCTTTTCGAAAATATACCGGACAATCAGGCATTGCACAGTTCGTGGCGAGCGGGTGACATAGAGCAGGCTTTCTCTGCAGCCGATGAGATCGTGCGTGTTCGCGTGAAACATCCCCGGCTGGCGCCTAGCTCGCTCGAGCCACGCGCGACCTTGGCATCATGGGACGAAACGGCAGGAATACTCACGATCTGGGTCTCTTCGCAAACGCCACACAGGGCGCGTACCGACATCGCGAATATCATCGGGCTGGATGAGGACAAAGTAAGAGCTATCGCACCAGACGTTGGGGGAGCTTTCGGCATGAAGGCATCGATCTACCCCGAGGATGTAGTAGTAGCCTGGGCATCGGTTCAGCTTCGTCGGCCGGTGAAATGGACGGCAACGCGAGGCGACGATCTGCTCGCGGCAACGCACGGGCGTGGCGCGACGACCGAAGGAGAGATTGCCGTGTCGAAGGAGGGCGAGCTTCTGGGTTTTCGCGCCCGGGTCGTTTGCCCTCTCGGTCACTGGTTGCCATTCAGTGCCGCCGTTCCCGCGTGGAACGCGGGGCGTATCCTGCCGGGGCCCTATCAGATCGAAGCGATCGATATTTCGATTCGTGGGGTTGTCACGAACACCGCGCCGATCGGAATCTATCGAGGCGCCGGCCGGCCCGAGGCGGCAATGCTGATGGAGCGGGTGATCGATGAAGCGGCGTATGTGATCGGCATGGATCCGGTCGAGCTGCGCCGGCGCAATCTGATCTCTCCCGACAAGATGCCTTATGAAACGCCGTCGGGCGCAGTTTTCGATTCGGGGAACTATTCCGCCGCCCTGGAGCGCGCCTGCGAGGCCGCGAATTACGAAAGATTAAGGGCTGAACAGCGGACGCGGCGGGCGCAAGGTGAACTCTTTGGCATCGGGGTTGCCTGTTTCGTGGAACCCAGCGGACAGGGCTGGGAAAGTGCGACCGTTCGATTGGAGCCCAATGGCGCGATTACAGTCGCGACCGGCTCTTCGGATCAAGGCCAGGGGCGATCGACTGCCTACGCTCAGATCGTTGCTGATGCGCTTCGCGTGCACCCAGGTTCTATCAAGGTAGTTCATGGCGATACGGCAAGTGCACCAAAGGGTATCGGCGCGCTCGCCAGCCGGAGCACCCCAATTGGCGGGAGCGCATTATTGCGCGCGGCCGAAGAGGTCCGCGAACGTGCCCGCGGCATAGCGGCGCAGAAATTTGGCGCGTGTGTCGACGAGGTGGCGCTCGATGCCGACGGCTTCATGCGGGTTGGAAGCCAGGGTCATGCGCTGACCTGGGAGGCGGTCGTCGAGATAGCTGCTGGTGGCCGGGGCAGCGATGGGTCCACCGCAGCCGCCATCGAGTCGACAGTGGTTCATCACGCGGATGGGGAAGCTTGGGGTTATGGTTGTTACATTGCGACGGTATCCATCGACCGCGAGACTGGCGTGCCGCGCGTCGAACATATTGTTTGCGTCGATGACGCCGGGGTTATCGTGAATCCAATGCTCTTCGAAGGGCAAGTCACTGGAGGAATCGCGCAAGGACTCGGAGAAGTCCTAATGGAGCGGATCGTCTACGATGATAATGGCCAGCTGCTGACCGGCTCGCTTATGGACTATGCCCTGCCAAGGGCCGCCGATATGCCGTCTGTCTTGCTCAAAAATATCGAGACCCCGTCTCCCTGTAATCCGCTAGGCGCCAAGGGTGTAGGCGAAGCTGGCTGCATTGGGGCACCACCCGCGATCCTAAACGCGGCAATTGATGCGCTGGCGCCCTTTGGTGTTCGTCATCTCGATATGCCGCTCACGAGCGAGGGAATCTGGCGGGGAATGATGGCCGCGAACAGCAAAGAGTGATTGATGGTGAAATATAAAAAACTGGACGCCAAGGACTATGCCCGCGAGCACATGAAAGGCATATGGGCTGCTGCGTTGACTCCGTTCACTCCCGACCTGGATTTAGACGAGGATGGTTTTCGCAGGAATCTCCGTCACTGGACCGACGATCTCGCTCTCGGCGGCCTGTTCATCTCAGGCAAACAGGGCGAGTTCTTCTCAATGTCGATCGAGGAACGCAAACGCACTTTCGAATTGGCAGTCGAGGAAACCAACGGCAGAAGCGGCACCATCATGTCGTGCTCGGACCAGAACCTCGACACCGTGATCGATCTGGCCAAGCACACGCAAGCGATAGGTGGCGACTACATCGTCGTGCATGCCCCGATTCTTCACTTTCTCTCCGACGTCGACGATACGGTCTTCGAGTACTATCGGCATATCAGCGAGCAGGTTGATATCGGCATTGCAATGTGGAGTCATCCCGACAGTGGCTATCTCATGAGCCCTGAACTATGTGCGCGAGTTGCCGAACTTCCGAATGTTGTCGCCATAAAATACAGCGTACCCCGGGAAATGTACGCGGAGTTGAGCAAGCTCGCCGGCGACAAGATCATCGTGAGCACGGCCTCGGAGGACGAATGGTTTGACAATATCGTCGAACTTGGCTGGCAGCTCTATTTATGCTCGACGCCGCCCTATCTTCTGCAAACCAAAAATGATCAGCGCATGCGAGACTACACTGAGCTCGCGATGAGTGGCGAGACCGACAAGGCCCGTGAGGTACGTGACAGTCTTGAGCCCGTGCGTCAGGCACTTAATAAATCACGACCGGGAGGAAAACCACAGGCGCATCAGAAATACTGGCAAGAGCTGCTTGGTCAAATCGGGGGGCCGGTACGGCGACCTTTGCTCCAGCTGACGGAAAACGAGAAAGCGGCAACGAAGGACGCCTTCCAGAACTGCGGCTTGAAAATTTGATTTCTGGCGATCGACCTCGATCTCTGTTCGTCGCGCCTTATCAAGTCGGCGCATTTGGCGATCGTGGCGTCCAAGGCAAGAGATGAAAGGTGATGCGGAAACACGCCTAAGCACGCAGTTTCAGGTATTACAATATGGAATAACAATCTCACCAAACTCCATTTGATCTTGATGCCAAGTCGGCGCTAGAATTTTCACGATAAGGGCCCTTGCTTTGTGCAGTCATTCGGCGGGCTCGTACTGCAATCTGGGAGGAAGGTAATGAACTGGGCAACAAAAATACTTATCGGTTGCACTATATTATTGTGGCAATCGGCCGCAAACGCCGAGCCAAACGGCATCGGAACGAACCCGCAAGGTTCGCTTGGCTATTCAATAGCCGCGGCGCTTGCCAAAGTCATGACGGAAGATGGGAAGGTCGATACGCGTGCCGTAGGCATGGGGGGTTCAAGCGTCTTCATTCCGCAAGTCAACAGTGGCGAGCTGACATTCAGCACGTCCAACACATTCGAAGCAATCTTCGCGACGAAAGGAACGGGATACTTTCCCGGACGTCCCAATCCGAATCTGCGCGTCGTTGCCGCTCTTGTGCCATTTTCCGTCGGAATTATGGTGCGCAAGGATTCCGGAATTCGCAAACTGACGGAACTGAAGGGCAAGCGGTTTCCGGCCAAATACGCAAGTATGAAATTGGTCAAAAGTATCCAGGACGCAATTTTTAAGGCGGTCGGTATGAATGATCAGAGCATTAGGGCTGTGCCGGTTCCAAACTTCGTCAGGGGCGCCGAGCTAATGGTAGAAGGTAAGGTTGTCGGCGTTCTGTTAGCCCCTGGTTCAGGCATTACCAAAAAGACGAACGCGCAAGTACCGGTTCGATTCCTCAGTATTCCCAATACGCCTGAAGTCAAATCCTCTTTGAGTGCTTCGCTTCCCAGCACCAAGTTGGTTCTCGTAAAACCTGGCAAGCGTGCGACCGGTATTCTCGAACCAACCTACCTCGTCGGCTATCAATATGCGTTGCTTACCCATAAAGGAGCGTCAAATAAAATCGTATATAACGCCGTCAAGGCGATTGCAGAAAACAAGAAAAAGCTCGCGCTATCGCACGGAATCTTCAATCGTTTCTCCCCCAAGAATATGGTGGTGCTGATGCCCGGTGCGACCTACCACCCTGGGGCCATCAAATATTACAAGGAAAGAGGGTGGTGGCCGCCGGCTAAGTGATCGGAGTAGTCACGACATGAAGCTGTGGTCGTCGCGCATCGAGCGCGGCGACTTTTTCTTGCTACCTAAATTGTCCAGAATTCTTGGTCGGCCCTCGTTATCGTGTTGCCGGCAAGAGCGACCGAGAGTAGACGGCCGAGGCCGGATCGGATGAAAAAAATCGAGAACTCAACGTTTTTCGATCGTTCAGCTGGGGTGCTGGCCACGATCTTATGCCTGTCGACATTGTTATGGGCGGGGGACGTGCCGCTCATGTTCGATTTGCTGATTTATACGGAACAGTTCCTGGCATTCGTCCTGGCGCTGGCCCTGGCACTCGTGTTCCTTTGCATACGCTTCGACCGACGCCAGACGATCCTACCACCTTGGTACGATATTTGTGCCTGCATGCTTTCTCTTGTAAGCGCCGGCTACGTGGTGATTGTCTATCCGACGTTGGCAGACGAAATTGCATTATTACCGACCAATATCGTAATTGTTGCTTCGATTTTGCTCGTCCTAATTATCGAGTCTGTCCGTCGTGTAGCTGGAACAGCGTTGGCTGTGGTAGTTGTCGTATTAATAGTCTACGGCTTTTTCGGTCATCTAGTGCCTGGACAATTGGCCGGCCTGAAGGTGCGAGATGCTCGGCTCGTGACGCAACTTGCTCTCGATCCCAGCGGCATTCTCGGAACCCCCCTAAAGATCGCTTCAATCGTGGTGGTGATCTTTCTTCTGCTGGGTAAGGCGCTTAGCCGAAGTGGCGGTACAGAATATTTCACAAATCTTTCCGCCGCCATTATGGGCCGATTTCGTGGTGGGGCGGCAAAGATTTCCATCGTGGCGTCGGCCTTATTCGGCTCCATATCCGGAAGCGCCGTGTCCAACGTCGCAACGACCGGGATTGTGACGATTCCGCTTATGCGGAAGGCAGGATTTTCGCCAGCGGCGGCGGGAGGAATTGAAGCCGTGGCTTCGACCGGCGGACAACTGTTGCCGCCGGTTATGGGGGCCGCAGCATTCCTTATGGCGGAATTCCTGGAAATAACCTACGCCGAGGTGGTCATCGCCGCATTGGTACCCGCCATTCTCTACTTTATTGCTCTTTTTATACAGGCGGATTTGCGTGCCGCCCGCGACAACGTACTTGGCGTTTCCTCCAAGGATCGAATTTCATCGGCCTGGACGGTTCTACGCAAAGGTTGGATCTATCCCATACCCTTCGCGATCCTTATTGGGGGCCTGTTTTGGCTGAATTTAAGTCCCCAGAAAGCCTGTCTTTATGCGACTGCCAGCTTGCTGGTGTTAGCCATGATCGTCGGCGGGGAAACCGGTCGGCTGCACTTTAAAGAAGCTTTGGCCATTATCCCTGATGCCGGTCGTTCGGCATTGGATATCATTATTATTACCGCCGCAGCGGGTTTGGTGATCGGTGCTCTGAATATTACCGGACTGAGTTTCGGATTGACCCAGATTCTGGTTGGGCTCAGCGAGCATAGCGTCCTGGCATTGCTTTTCGTTGCGGCACTTGTGTCGATCATTCTGGGTATGGGGATGCCGACAGTCGGCGTTTATGTACTGCTCGCCACTTTGGTAGCGCCGGCAATGATAAATATCGGATTGGATAAGACGGCCGTTCATCTGTTCATTTTATATTTTGGTATGATGTCGATGATAACGCCGCCAATCGCAATCGCTGCTTTTGCGGCCGCCGGCCTTGCCAAGGCAGATCCAATGAAAACCGGCTGGGAAGCCATGAGATTTGGTTGGCTTGCCTACGTTATCCCCTTCGTCTTCGTGTTTTCACCGGGCATCCTGATGCGTGGTGATTGGGTATCGATTTGCCTGGCGGTGGTGGGGGTGTGGTTTGGGTCCGTCGCCGTCGTTGGTTACATGTTTCAATCGCTTGGACCATTGACCCGTTTGTTATGCGCCACGATCGCCGTTGGGATGTTCTTTCCGTCAGACTTGAATTCGTTGGTTCCGTTTATCAAAGGGACCAGTGCGATTGCGGGTGTTGCGTTGGTTCTATGGTTGCGCATGCACCGAATTCGACATCTCTCGGCAAAGCCCTAATCGTAGACGGTTCAGTGAGTCGGGCGGGTTCGTTGCCTTGGCCAATGAAGCGGCATTGGAGTACGAGTAGAGAATGACACATGGTGCGCTCGATAAAAAACGAGGCCAGACAATCTGCCGAATTGCTGATCGAAGGTGTGCCTGTATACGGCGCTCCTGGTGCACCGCTAGGAGCCAATGCGCTGGCAATAAGTAAGGGAATTATTCTAGGCGTTGGTAAGGCGGACGAAATCAAGAGATTTCGAGGACCGGCAACGAAGTGGATCAAGCGCGATCGCGGGTGTGTCATCCCGGGGCTCATCGATGGCCATGCGCATATGGACCGCGAGGGCTTGAAGAGCATCCTGCCTTCGCTTGATGGCGCTGATACGCGAGCGGCAGTTCTTGAACGAATCCGCGAAGAGGTCACGCGTAAGCAGCCGGGGGAATGGATCGTAACGATGCCGATCGGGATGGCTCCCTACTATCAGGAGACAGAGACATTCGCGGAACACGGATACCCCAATCGCTGGGATCTGGATAAAGTTGCTCCTGAAAATCCTGTCTACATTAGACCCATCTGGGGTTACTGGCGCAGCTGTCCGCCACTGGTTTCCATTGCTAATTCGCGCGCCTTGGAACTCGCAAAGATAGGTCCCGACACGGCGCCACCAGCCAAGGAAGTCGACATCGTCAAAGATCCAGCAACCGGAGAGCCGACCGGCGTTTTCCTGGAACACACGATGATGCCGATTGTCGAGCTGACCTTGCTTGACTGTGCGCCGAATTTCACATTGGAAGACAGGGTCGAGGCCCTTGGGCGCTCAATGAAAATATACAATAGCTTTGGGACTACGGGCGTCTACGAAGGACATGGCGCGGCGTCCGATGTGATCAGCGCTTACCAGAGCGTATCGGATCGTGGCCAACAAACAGTGCGTGCAACGCTCGTACTAAGCCCGGCTTGGGGAACTGCCGACGATAAGGCGCCGGCGGCACTTTTGCGGGATTTGTTCGATTGGCTCGGCCGACAAGGTCTCGGCAATGATCTGCTACGAATCGAAGGTCTTTATGCGGAGATCGATGAAACGGGCGCGAACTGGGTGCGATCTTATGCAGCTCCGCAAACCGGTTGGGCGGGTTTCCACTATGATTGTGGTCTGCCAAGGCAAGCCCTCAAGGAAGTGCTGATTGAGGCCGCGAGATGTGGAATGCGTGCGTCATGTATTTTCGCAGGCGTTGCCGAGCTCTATAGTGAGGTTCATCGCGAAATCCCGATAGATGACCTTCGCTGGTCCTGGGGGCATATTTCCACTCTCACGGCAGACGACGTGGCGCGCGCGCGCGATCTTGGTCTGGTGCTTGTTACCCATACGAACAGGCACATCCGCAAAATGGGTTCCGAGCACCGACGACGACTGGGTGCGGAGTACGAGGGTCAGATCGTGCCTTTGCGCACCTTATTGGACGCCGGCGTGCCGGTGGCGTTTGCCACCGACAATCTGCCTCCCTCGATGTTTCATCCCATTTCTCACGCGGTTGCGCGGCGCGACGAGATGACGGGTGAGACGATCGCGCCTGCACAGAAACTCTCCCGAGAGGAGGCGTTGCATTGTGCCAGTTGGGGCGGAGCCTTCCTGACAGGGCAGGAAGATCAGTTGGGTGCGTTGGAGCCTGGCAAGCGGGCCGACTTGGTTATATTGAACGATGATTTCATGAGTGTTTCGGAGAACGATATTTCTGGTCTTCACTCCGACGTTACAATCGTTGACGGCCGTGTCGTTTTCGACCGTGGTTTGGAAGGATTGGATTTCGGCACGGAAGTCGAATCGATTGAGTAAAATCAAGGGTTTGCGCCAGGAAACAATCATGCCTCGTCAGGTTTTCGGATCCTATACGCAAGAGCAACTTGACGCGCAATACGACCAGCGCTCGCTGGTGCCCGATCTAGAGGTTTATTTCGAACGGTGGCGAGAAGCCAGCAAGCGTGCCGAAGATCGGCTGACGGTTCGGGAGGCGATCGCCTATGGCCCGGACTCCAACGAAACTTTGGACGTGTTCCCGGCGGCATCCCCTGGCGGGGGGCTACACGTGCATTATCATGGGGGAGCCTGGCGAGCACTTTGCAGCCGCGACGCCTGGTTTATCGCGGAACCTTGGGTCGCGCAGGGTCATTCGTTTGTATCTGTCAATTTCGGCCTGGTGCCACAAGTCTCACTCGCAGCCCAAGTGGATCAGGCGCGGCGGGCGCTCGTTTGGTGTTACGAAAACCCCGCGGATCTGGGGTTCGAGTCTGGCCGCATCACGGTGTCCGGTCACTCATCCGGCGCCTATCTCGCCTCGATGGCAGCGCTGGTCGACTGGGGCGAAAGTAAAAAATGGCAGCCCGACGTACAAGCCGTCATCATTGCGAGCGGAACCTACGATCTCGAACCTGTCAGGCTCAGCGCGCGCAATGGCTATCTCAAACTAACTGAAGCGGAAGCTCTGGCGCTCAGCCCAGTTCGGCTCCTAAAGGAACAGGTGCCCCCTTGTGTGGTGGTTTGGGCCTCGCAGGAGCTTCAGGAATTCCAACGCCAATCGATGGAATTTGCTGCCGCGCTCAGGCGCCGTGGCCCAGTCCGGCGTCATGCTATCGAAAGCGGCAGTCACTTCGACACCTGGGACTTGATCGCTCCGGATCTGTTGTCTAATTTTGCCCCGACATCGTCGTGATGTTTAGCCAGTATCTGTAAATTTTCAAGCTTACGGATGGATACGACAATATTACTTCAGATTATTGAAGTAATCAGTATGGCAGCAGATGGCGCGCCGACTGGTTAAGCGACAGCCTCGCGGCCCGCAGAAACAGCTAGAACCCGAATGACAGCCCGTTCAGAATCTGAAGCAGCCAGAACTATAACACCGAACTTCAACCATGACGGGTAAGAAAGTCGTGCAGCGTTTCATTGAATATGTCGGGCGCCTCGATTTTGATAAGATGGCCCGGTCCTTCGATAATGTGATATTCCGAATTCCTCGTGGCGGCATTTATAGGTCCGGCGAATGTGTCCGCGGGGGTCACGGTGTCATTGCTGCCCACCACAATCAGCGTCGCGATATCGATTTGCGCCAAATCCTCGAATATGTCGGCATTGGCTAGCATTCGGGCGGCCTGGCCGTACCCCCTTGGTTTGATCGACGCGACGACTTCCCGAGCCGCCGCCAGCGCCTGCTTCGATGCGCCGGGGGAAACCAATGCTGGAGCCCGGCGATCGGCCAGCCCCTCGGCTCCATAGCGTTCAAGGTCGTCGATACGCGAATTCAGCAGAGCTTCCCGATCAACTGGGTCGAGGCGACGGTTGCCGGTAGCAGGTGCGATCAGAGCCAGCGTTCGGGCTCGCTCCGGGTATCGGGCGGCAAAAGACGCCGCGATGATGGCGCCAAGCGAACTGCCGGCAATGTGACAATCGTCGATCTTGAGTTGGTCGAGCAGGGCGGCGAGCGCATCGGCATAATCCGATGCATCCGGTGCCGGTATCGCCAAGTCGCTCGATCCGCCATACCCGGGCGCATCCCAGGAAACGACCCGAAAATCAGCGCTGAAGGCCGGAAACTGATAACGAAAGCCGGTTGAATTGGATCCAATGCCGTGAAGGAATACCAGCGCCGGGGTATCGGTATTGCCCGCTTCCCTGAATCCCAATCGCAGCCCGGCAACGTTGCTCTTGCCGGAAGCGGGCGCGTCCAATGCGCTCAATTCCGGGATTGCCCGATCCTGGAGCGATGTGGGTTCGTCGGTTTCTGGCATGCAGGTTCTCCCGTGAATCACCGAGCGGCTTGTGCGGGTGTACTTAGGGTGAAATTTGTTTTGACGAATTGGTCGAGTGAATTGCTCGCTTGGGGTTCAGGCGGCTTCGAATACGATGGCTGCGCCAAAGGCAGCGTTGGCGGGCACGACTAATGTCCCGTCGTTTTCGTCGAATTGAATGCCGCGTTCGACCAGTCGTTCGCGCATGCTGTCGAGGCGTCCGGTCGCCATGCTGTATCCGGCGATGTATGGCAGGTCAGGTGGTTCGACGTTCGGCAATATTCTCTGGATGTCGTCGGCGGCGACGATTGAGACCTTCGAGACAAGGGGAAAGGCGATGACCCGTTTCACACCTACCCGGTCCGCCTTTCGTCCGGTGAGCTTGACGTATCTGGCTTCAAACTCATCAGGATCTTCGACGCAGAGAAATACTTCGGACAGGGCTACAACGCCGTTTGGATGACCCAAATACCTGTCTTGGTGGATATATTCGGGCGTTCGGTGATGGGCTGCCTGGATCAACCCTTCGGGGGTCGCGTCTCTCGGGAAATGCACGCAGTCGAATTTTGCCGTCCGCTCTCCTTCAGGCGTGTCGACTTTACGTTCCAGCGGAATGACGCCGGAGGTCGTAAAGCCTTCTTTCGTCACGCGGTCATGAACGATTTCCGCATTGCCGCAGCCAAAACAAATTATATGTGCGCCCTCAAATCGGGAGAGGTATTCGATCATTCCGAAATCGTATTTATCCTTATCTACATGTGCCACGATCTCCAGATAGTTACTGGGGAAGATCGCACATCTGTTGCCTGTTCCGTAGGGGATCTCGGGCTCGCCCGGATTCATCGAGCCTTTGTGCATGGACAATGGCGTCAGGATAAATCCCAGATCCTCATAGAATGAAACGGTTGCATCCAAGTCGTGAACCGCGAGACCGATGTGATTCACGCTGTTTATGTCGTTGAGCATTTTTCCCCGCTAATTGGTCCACCCTGACTGCATTTCGTCCGGAACCGGTAGGCTGAGGCGACGACCGGGCGCGCGCTGCGCCCGGCCCCGAACGATAGGCTCAGGCCAACAGCGGTGCGGAAGGCCGTCTCCTTAGTGATCAAGAATTACGTATTGTACAACTGGTTTGTACCAGATTGCGGCTGCTGATGACACTTCGCCAATGTCCGCTTATTTGAGCCGGATGCAGTCAAGGCGGTTTTGGTGTGGGTTGCATTACGGTGTCGGATTTTTGGTGCGTCGAGCTTTGCGCGGGTCTTGCGATGGTTTCCGTAGTTCGTGCGAGGATTGCATCACCTTATATCCGGCAGCTCCGATCCGGCTTGCCACAATGCTGCGTGCTTGGACCATCGTGAAGTGGAGGGACGGGGCTAATCTTTCGGACGGCACTTTGGCCAAGCGGACATAGAGCCACACATCCGACCCGCCAACGCTCCCTACCCAGAGGGGCGTTGTAACCGTTCTATCCGGTTCTGATGATAGGCGCGCTCATCGTGCTGAGAGGATTGCGCCTTCGGGGATCAGGCCGTGCTCCAGATAGCGCCAAAGGGCGATCGCCAGTTTTCGCGCCAGGGCGACGATCATCACACACCGCATCCGCCCTGTCTGGCCCTCGGTGCGGCGCTGGAACCACAGTGTTAGTGCACTTCGTGGCTGATGCCTGATCCACAGCCAGGCCGCCTGGATCATGACATAGCGAGCCAGGCTGTTGCCGGCCTTGGAGATGCCTTGGCTGCGGCGTCCCTCGCCGCTGTCATAGGCACTCGGCGCAAGCCCGAGATAACTTGCGACCTGTCGTCGATTACCGAAATGCCGGTAATCGACCTCCCGGGCGAGAATGGCGGCAAAGCTCGGACCAATGCCCTTCAGGCGCAACAGCTCATGGCGTTTGCGCTCGCTCGCCACACACGGTGTCGGCGCGCTATCACGTTCACGCTCGATCTCGACGAGCTGCGCCTGCAGTTGGGCCAATCTCTCGATCTCTCGTGCAACCTCCCGGCCGAGACGCTCCGGCAAAGCTCGACCGTCTCCTGTGATCAGGTCCGCCGGCTTCAGGCTCTTGGAGCGTGATTTGAGGTTGATCCCGCGAATGCCCTGCCCAAACAGCAGGCCCTTGATCCGGTTGATGTGGGCCGTTCGCTCACGCACCAGCCGGTCGCGCTCACGATGCGAGCGGCGAAGGTCCTCTTCCTCGACGCTCGGGATCACCACCATCGAGCAGACATGACGCTCGCCGCGGCACCAGGCGATCAGCGCATGAAGAATACTCTCGACATCGATGCGATCAGTCTTCACCCGCCGCGCCCTACGGTTGACCTGCAGGCTGGCCGGTTCCATGACCAGACACTCGATGCCGCGCTGCTCGAGGAGACGCGCCAACCAGAAGCCGTCGTAGCCTGCCTCGTAACAGAGCGTCATCTTTGGCGCTCGACCGATGACCTTCGCTATGCGGTCCCGCGCCGCATCGAGCTTGACCATCAGAGAATCAGTGTCGCCGCCCTTGATCGGATGCAGGCTCGGATTGTCCCGCCCCGGCAACTGAATCGCCAAGAGCCAACTGCTCTTGCTGAGCTCCAGTGCCGCATGGATAGACTGTTCATTGGACGTGGATGCTGGAAACTGTGTCATCGTGGCACTCCTTCGGATCATTGGTGAAACCAATCGAAGGAGCTTGAGACCGCGTCCTTCGGCCTCATAGCATCTTTTGGGGGTAAAGCGGACATGCCGAGCGCACCGCCCAAGGTCCGGTTTTGACCCGTTTAAGACATTCGTTACCGCGGTTAAACCACTAGGATCTGATTAGGCGTCATCACAAAACGGTAGCTTACTTGGACTCGCTTGTCTCACGCGGTGTACCAAACCGGACTTGCTAGGCGCGTTCGGTGATGGTCAGACGGAAGAGCGATGCACCGTCTGGAGTCCATAAACTATTCCTAGACAATGAGAGGAGGCCGGCGATCCGTGTCACCAAACGCCCTTTCGTAAGCTCCGCAAGCGGTGAAGATCGTTTCTTCATCGTTGATGCCAGCGACCAGCTGCAGTCCAACGGGCAGTCCGTCCCCGGTGAAGCCGGCATTGATTGATGCGGCGGGCTGTCCGGTCAGATTGAACGGATAAGTGTAATAGACCCAAGAGACGATCGACCGGTTCGGCTGCGACGGCGGGAAATCTATCCCCGCCGCGAAAGCGGGTACGGGAAGGGTAGGCGTTGCCAGCAGATCGAAATGCTCGAAGAACTCTCGTACCGCGTTACGAAATGCGTATCGGTCGAAAACCCTCGAATAATAAGAATGCATATCCTGAGCAATCGCGACCCTTAGAACTTCGAGAACCGCCGGGTCGACCAGATCAGGCGAATTGACGACGACGGATTTTAGGCGCGTCCCAACACCGGCGTAGAACTCTGCGTTCCACATCGCCTCCGGATCGTCCATCACGTGATCAAACTCTTGGACTTCATGGCCCAACTCCTCGAAGCGTTTGACGGCCGCGGTCGTTAACGCGACAACCTCAGGTTCGGGTTTTGCGAAACCCAGCGTGGTGCTCCAAGCGATTTTCAACCGCCGCTTGGACCGACTCGCTGTCAAATAGTTGGGTACCGGACCTGCCACGGAATACGGATCCCGGCGATCATGGCCGGAAATGTGGCTGAGTACGATAGCCGCGTCCTCCACGGTGCGCGCGAGAGGTCCGACATGGGCAAGCGTTGGTGTCGCCGATACCGGATGAATTGGCACGCGACCGAATTGGGCCTTGACTCCGAAGAGACCGGTTAGCGACGCCGGGATACGGACCGAACCGCCACCATCGGTGCCAATCGCGAAGGGAACGACGCCTGCGGAAACCATCGCTGCGGCACCGCAGCTCGACCCGCCCGGCGTCATTTCGATGTTCCATGGATTGCGCGTGATGCCGGTCAGCGGACAGTCGCCCACTGCTTTGCAGCCGAATTCGCTGGTCGTTGACTTGCCGAGGAGGACGGCTCCAGCAGCGCGCAGGCGCTCCACGGCAGGCGCATCAATAGTCGCTGGCACGTCGGAAGTGGACCGAGACCCGAAGCGCAGTGGCAAACCCTTTTGTGCAATCAGGTCCTTGATCGATGTCGGAATCCCGTCGAGCAGTGAGCGGCGCTCGCCCCGCATCTGGCGCTCTTCGGACTCCCGAGCACACGCCCTCGCACCCTCCACATCCAGCGCGGCGAACATGTTGAGGCGAGGCTCCAGAATATCCAGCCGGCGGAGCACGTCGTCCAACACTTCGACCGGCGAAAGAGTCTTCGTGTCGAACGCACGCGAGAGTTCAGAAACGGTGAGAAATGACAGTTCGCTCATGGGTTCCTAGCTCAAGCCAATACAACCGGCGTCGCGTTGGTGCAAACCAGTACGCCTGTGCCGCCTTCATACACCCACCTGGACCAGTCTAGTGAGCTTGTCTCGCGCCTGGAAGCTCTGAGGGCTGCCGCAGCATGGACGAGCGGCCAAATTTGAGTGCAGCTGAGCTGTTTTCATAGGTGGTTAAATGTAGTGAACGCTGGTTGGCCCATTTTCCGACGATTTGGACGGGGATACGGTGCCAGACAGCCAGCGCCGGTCTAAACGGCCCTTCGATCCAGGGACCCACTTTGAACTGGCCGGTCATGTGCAACAATCTCAGGTCTGTTACGTGGAAGCCAAATGCGCATTGGTCCGGCGGCAGGCATGGCGCCTTCGAACCATGCCTCGACTTGAAATGCAGTTTTGGGACAGCGCGGTCGACCGAAGGTTCCCGATTTTGCGCGAAGGTTGTTTTATTCTTACAGAGGTTTAGGATCGTATCTGCCCGTCCACAGCCGGCTTGGCAGGCGGCGGATTGGAGAGGAACCAGGGGCGCGCAGCCATGGGATTCGCACTTGAGGAATGCACGATCGGGCAGGTCCACGAGGCATTCCGAGCGGGAACGCTGGATTGCGCAACACTGACCCAGAGCTATCTTGACCGCATCGCTGCGTTCGACCATCAAGGGCCGGCGCTTAATTCGTTTGTCACCCTCAATCCGAAAGCCTTGGAGCAGGCAAAGAAGATCGACGACGCGTTTGCTCGTGACAAGACCTTTGTAGGTCCGCTGCACGGAATTCCTGTCGCCATCAAGGATCAGGCAGAAATTGCGGGGTTGGAGACCAGTTTCGGGTCGATTGCGCTTAAGGGTTATGTGCCCGAAGCAGATGCGACGATCGTCAAGAAGCTGAAGCAAGCTGGTGCGGTCATCATCGGCAAGACGACCATGCCCGATTTCGCGGCGTCGTGGTGGGGGTTCGGATCCGTCCACGGTGAGACCCGGTGTCCCTATGCGCCAGAGCGCGATTCCGGCGGCTCAAGCGGAGGCACCGGAGCGGCGATCGCCGCCAATCTAGCGACTGTGGGGATCGGCGAGGATACCGGCGGATCGATACGCCTACCGTCCAGCGCCAACAATCTCGTCGGCATCCGCGTGACGCCGGGAATGATCAGCCGGAGTGGACTTTCACCGCTGCTGGTCCTGCTTGATACGGCAGGACCGATGACACGTACGGTGACGGATGCTGCGATCCTGCTGGATGCCCTAGTAGGGTACGATCCGGCAGACGAGTTTACGACCACCTATACCATCGCCAACTTCAAGGGCACTTACACCGATTGCCTGCAGCCCGGTGGCTTCGAAGGCGCACGATTCGGAGTGATCAAGGAAGCTTTCGGTAGCGATGACGATCCCGATTGCGCCCTGGTCAACACTGTCGTCCGACAAGCGATCGACGACATGCGTAGGGCCGGGGCGGAATTCGTGGAGTTGAGTATCCCCAATCTCGACGGGCTGATCGCCGATAGCTCATTGTACATTTCTCGCTCTCGCTTCGATGTCGATAACTTCCTCAAGAGCCGACCTACGATCCCTTATTCCTCGATCGAGGAGATCTACCGCGAAGGCAAGTACGACAAGAAGCTCGAGCTGATCCCGGCCATCGTGGAAGAGGGGCCGGCGGAGCCAGAGACGGATCCTGAATACTTCCGCAGGCTCGCCCGGATTTACGAGTTCCAGCGCCTTTTGGTCGGACTCATTGCTCGCGAGGGGCTGGATGGCATCTGCTACCCCTGCTGCCGTGTCTTGTCGCCGCCCCATGAAGATTTACGAAATGGCCGCTGGACCGTCCTCACCTATCCGACAAATACGGTTATCGCTTCGCAATCGTTGTTGCCGTCCATCTGCCTGCCGGCGGGATTTTCGGAGTCCGGCGTGCCCATAGGCATGGAGTTGATCGCTCCGCCCTACCATGAACCCGAACTAATTCGGCTCGGCTACAGGTTTGAGCAGCTGACCCGTTGGAGACGACCACCGGAGTCAACCCCGCCGCTTTGAAAAGGCACGAGGTGTGACACGGGCAGCGAAACGACGCTCTGCTGCAGCACACCGCTTCGCCGCCCCGGCCGAACGCGAGAGGCGCGCCCGGCCCGCGTGGTCGAGGGCGTGCAGGGGACGCTCGATCTGGTGGTGCTGGCCGGGTAGGGGGTCGCGGACGGCGCCGCGGCGCAGTGCTACTGGTCAACGAAGCTTTCGACGAATTGCCGGAGCTTGTAGATCGGCTAGTCGCGATGTTCGAGGCAGCATTCATCAAAGAGACACCCGCCGGCACCGCCGATGTGCAAACCATCGGCAGCCACATGGGCGGTCATAACTGACACGATTTTCGCGGGTCACAAATGGAGAGGAATGGGCGATGGCTTGGTCAGAGGCAACGGGGAGCTTAGATCTCCAGACTCTTCGCGCGCTTTATGGCTCGCGGACCCTCACGCCCACACGTGTGATCGAAATTGTCTACCAGAGGATCGCCACGCGGGGCGAAGACGAACCAGCCTGGATCCATCTCTTGCCGCGCGAGGATGCTTTGCGCCGCGCCGCCGAGGTCGAGCGTGACGGCAATCCATCCAACCTGCTCCATGGCGTACCCTTCGCGCTCAAGGACAATATCGATGTGCCCGGGCTGCCCACCACGAGCGGCTGCGAGGCCACCCGGTATATTGCCGAGAAAACCGGACCGGCGGTGCAGCGCCTGTTTGACGCCGGCGGCATCCTGATCGGCAAGACCAACATGGACCAGTTTGCCATCGGCCTAGTCGGCGTGCGCTCGCCCTATGGCATTTGTTCCAGTGTCTTCAACGAGGCGTATATCTCCGGCGGTTCCAGCTCGGGCTCCGCGGTCGTCGTCGCGGCCGGCCTGGTAAGCTTCGCACTCGGCAACGATGCGGCTGGCTCAGGCCGAGTGCCGGCGGCCTTCAACAACATCATCGGTCTCAAGCCGACCCCGGGGCTGATCAGCAATAGCGCAGTTAGCGGCGGCGGCACGGTGAAACTGATCGAGACGATCTCGGTGCTGGGCCTTACTTGCGACGACACACTGGCCGTGTTGAAGCTGATCAGCGGATACGATCCGGAGTACGAATTCTCGAAGCCCGAGGCGGACAATGTCGATTTGACCATGCCGGCGAGCCCGAGCGCGTTCCGCTTCGGCGTACCCGATGCACAGCGTCTCACCTTTCTCGGTGACAGCGAGGCCGAGCGCTTGTTTCGCGAAGGTATCGAGCGCATGACCTCACTCGGCGGCACGCAGATCGAGGTCGACTTCGCGCCCTTCGAAGAGGCGCAGCGCATTCTCTACGACGGGCCTTGGATCGCCGAGCGCTTGCTGACGCTCGGGCCCGTTCTCGAAAATCACCGTGACCAGATTCATCCGGTAACACGCTCAATCCTGGAGACCGGCAGGGGCTACGCGGCGGAGGATCTATTTGGCGCCATCCACCGCCTGGCTGAGCTGAAATGCGAGACGCGCCCTACCTGGGACGCGATAGACTTCCTGCTCGTGCCCACCACTCCGACGATATACACTATCGCCGAGATCGAGGCCGATCCGATCCGGCTCAATGCGCTGCTGGGCAGCTACACCAACTTCGCGAACCTGATGGGCCTATGCGGCATCGCAATTCCGAACGGCTTCCGAGTGGACGGCCTACCCCAAGGGATAACGCTGCTCGGGCCGCCGTTCCGCGAGGCCTATTTGTCGGCGGTCGGCGCTTCCTACCAGCGCGCGATCGACCTGCCGCTCGGTGCCACGCCGAACCACCTGCCGGACCTCGGGGCTGGTCCATGAACTCCGGCCGGCAGCCGGCTACCGGAGTGATGCGATGAACTTTCGCGGAGAACTGGGGAAAGGCGTGAATTTGCTCAACAAGCCGTTCCGCAAAGCAAATCTGGCCGGCAAGGTGTGCGATATTCTTCGAAATGCGGCATGATTTTCATCTTTTGAAGCGCAGTCTGTGAAATGTGCCAATGTCCGCTATTGGCTATTAGCGGACATTCTGGGGACTGGCCACATTGTCCGCTTTCGGAGGTAAAGCGGACATCCCTGAGGGCACTGACAATGTCCGGTTTTGACCCAGGCTGTGTAAAAACGCGTGTAGTTTTTACTGAGTGACGGGCCGGTGGATTTGGATGATCGGGTTTTTCGGT
>JAPULJ010000013.1 GCA_027295145.1 Alphaproteobacteria bacterium
CCTTGGCGCCCGGCATGCCAATCGTCAGCAGGCCCGTGCGGAACGGATGCTGGCCGAGAATAAACGAGGCACGGCCGGCAGTGCAGCTCTGCTGGGCATAGGCGTCCGTGAAAATTGCGCCTTCATTGGCGAGACGATCGATATTCGGGGTGCTTCCACCCAACATTCCGCGATGGTAGGCGCTGATGTTATACATACCAACGTCGTCACCCCAGATAACCAGGATGTTCGGCTTATTCTGGGTTGCCGCCTGTGCCAGGCTCGCCGTCAATGTTAATGCGCAAAATAGCAACGGTAAGGCCACAATGCGAAGGTAGCTGCCTCGATTTCTGTTTTCCACTTTAACATCTCCATCTTCTATTGAAAAAACCTCGTGCAAGCGTCGGCGTGTTTTGCGCCCACCGGCCCCTCCCGATTGACTGGGCCATCACCAGGATCACCTCTTCTCCAACCATTCTCCCTATCGGATGCCTCACTTTCGCCGCATGAGGACTAGGGCTTCCATCGCCGCGGTGTTAGAAATCGTATGAATGTCGAACTCGGGATCACTTTCCGATAGGTCGATCAAGGCCAGCGTGTCTCCAAAGTCCTCTGACATGACGTACTTGTTCAACCTCGCCAATGACTCCCATTTCTCGATCAGAAAGAAGCTATTCGGATTGTCGAGGCCTTGGCCGCAGTAGAAATCGAGGAAGCCAGGCATGACGCTAATTGGACCCCGCAATCCCCGCAGCACCTGCAATGTCTTCTCTCGATTGTCTTGCGATGTGTCGATCCGCAAGGTTAGGAGCACCATAGGCTCTCGATTTTGATCCATAGTGGCGTCCCGCAATTCGTTGCTGGGTTACATTGGATGCGGCGGTAGTTAGCCGCCCCCCTCTGAAGGGTTGGTATTCAAGATACGTGCCAACACAAACGAACGGCACAGACACGTAGCAAGGTGTTGGTTTAATTCGACTGTGCGACAGTTCCGGGGGTGTTCGTCGATACCGAGGTCCACGACATTTCGTAGACGCTCCAAAATGTCGTGGCTTGGATTGCCGAGCTTTGGCGATAAAGGTCCAAAAAAAGGCCTCGCGATTTGAACCATCGCCCGCGCCGCACCTCTGTATCATCATTTGGAATGGTTAGTTCCCAACTAGGATTCGATAGTGTTGTACGGGAGTTCGACCCTCTCTCGCCACTGGCGAATTTTTTTCGGTGGGGCGCTGCGTGGGCACTGGCCCGATCCAGGCCGCTAGATCGCGCCCCGACCTGACTGCCCGGGGATCCGGAATAGAGGCGACGCTAGCGTTAGAGGCTGTCCAAGATGGCTTGGCGCCGGGCCGCGTATTCGTCCTTGGTGATGATGCCCCGGTTCGCCAGGTCGTCCAGTGCGCCGAGGCGTTGCTCGACCGTCTTTTGCGCTGGTTGGGCCGGCGCAACTGGTGCCGCTTGCACGGAGGTCGGTTGAGAATAGGCTTGGTGCACGGCCGCGTCCGTCCGCGCCTGATCGCGGCGGACGAAGCCCCCGACAACGTGCGAGGTCACCATGCCAGCGAAAAAGGCACCGCCCGAGCCAGCCTGTACCGGCTTGCCGAAATGACTTGTCCCGAGAAGCACAACAAACGAGCAGATGAGAACGGAAGCACCTTTGATCGATTTCATGTCTTGGTTCCTTCTTTTCTGTCCCAACCGATTTTCCAACCGCATCGGCGGTTGCCCAGCTGTCAATTGCATCTGAACATTGTGACTTTCCGCAATTGGTCGCCAATCGTGCCAACGGCTCGGAACGAGTCGGGTTCAAGGTCGAAGACTAGCATCGTGACCAGGAAATAGTCGTAATAATCCAGAAACTCGTTCAGCCCCTCATCCAAACGGGCCGGCGACGCGATAAAGTGCACGCGGACGATGTCCGCCGTGCTGAGCCAAAAGCCAAGCATGGTCACGTTACCGTGCTTGGTTGCCTCCATGGTACCGTCGTCTCGGAACGTGATATGCTCGAATTCCGGCAAACCACAATTCTTCGCGTCGTCCATTGTCCAGCTTCCGTGCAGATACTGTGGCGACGGCTCGACCGCCTTCGCGCCAGTGGCGAAAACGATGACCGCTGCGCAAATCGACAGGATCGACAGGGTCTTGGTTCGCATTGCAACCTCCTCATCTCCAAGTAAACCTTCGATTATTCTATTGCCCGATCGGTCGCGGCGTACTGAACCACGCTGAGCGGCATGATTGTACTCACACTCAAGAACCGTGCCAACGCAAAACGCCGGTCCGGACATCCATCGAGTCGTTGATATAAATCGACTGGGGAGCAATTCAGGGAGTCTTGCCGATACCGAAGTCCACGACATTTCGGAGGGTCTACGAAATGTCGTGGACTTCGGTATCGGAGAAATTCCTGGCATTGTCGCGCAATCGAATTTTTTCAGCGCCTGGCCAGGAATCCGTTCTGGAAATTTGTCTTGGCACGAATCTTGAATTGGAGATCCGTCAAAGGGTGGCGGAACCAGCGTTCGGAGGGTATGACCATGATCAGGCAGGTAGAATTGTCCATTTCCAGGCGCGGTTTCACGCGCGGTCTCGCGATTCTTGGCGTCGTCGCCGTGATCGGCTTGGGCGTGCCGCAACCGGCGGCCGCTTCGGGCTCCGGCGATCCGGCGGAATTCGTGCGCGAATTCAGCGACCGGGCCATCGGGGTCCTGGCCAACCGGAATCTGAGTGGCGAGCACCGCCAGCGGGCCTTCCGCGATCTGCTGATCTCCGGCTTCGACGTCAAGGCCATCAGCCGTTTCGTGCTGGGCCGCTATTGGCGCAAGGCGACCGAGGCCGAGCGTGCGGAGTTCACGGGCCTGTTCGAGGACCTGATTGTCGCGACCTATTCCAGGAAGTTCTCCGACTACAGCGGCCAGACCCTCAAGGTCGAGGCGATCCGCAAGGAGAACAAGAAGATGGCGGCGGTCGCCAGCCGGATCCTGCGCCAGGCCAGGGATCCGATTCGGATCGACTGGCGCCTGCTGCGCCGGGACGAAACTTGGCGCATCGTCGATGTCATCGTCGAGGGCATGAGCATGGTGCTGAGCCAGCGTTCGGAATATGCCGCAGTGATCAAGGGCGACGGCGG
>JAPULJ010000130.1 GCA_027295145.1 Alphaproteobacteria bacterium
CAACCAAGATCAGATGCGCAGCCACCTGCAAGATGCCTTCGACGGTCTATTTCCCTTCGGCTCGCTCGAGGAGATGAGCAAGCAGAACGTCGCGTTGATGGAGCAGGCGATGCAGATGTTCGTTCCCTTCGCCAATGAGCCGAAGGACGGCGGCACTCAAGAAAAGCCGGCCAGGCCAGCCAAGCCAGCCACCGGCGAGAGCGCGCCGAGAAGCGGCATGAGTGCGCCGAGCACCACCGACACCCAACTCGACGCTCTCATGCGCAAGATCGAAGACCTGCAGGAACAGGTCGAAAACCTCTCGGGAAAAAAAGAGCCCCGATAGTCGGGACCGGCGATTTCCGCCCGCCCGCCATCTCAACCCATCGCTTCAGCCGAAAGCGCTCTCGAGCGCAAATTGGTAGCTCAGGCGGCAACCGGATGAGCGACATATCCAGCACTGCCTAGAGCTACGCCGAATTGCCGTAGGGAGACGGGGCCCGCTCTAGAAGGCACGTTCGCAAGTCAGCAGGCGGAAGTATCGGGTATTTGCAGCCATCCGACAGAACCCTGCGTCCCGTCATTGCCGTAGAGCCAGCTTGTTGCGGTGGGGGCGGTGTTGCGGACGGTTAGGACGGCGCCGGCGGGAATGAATATCTCGTCGCCCTCCTCGGCGTCGAAGAGCGTGCCGGCAACGTCGAATTCGAGGCGGCCCTTGAGAATGGTGACGAGCTTGTTCGCGCAATGTACAAAATCGCGCCATTCCCGACCCGGCGAGCCGAGCATCTGCTTACAGCGGAAACCGCGCTGCCCCCAATCGACGCCGACCGCCATCGGGTTGACCGGATGCGCGAATTTGTTGCGGATTGTTTCGAAGATCCTGAGTTTGGTCATGGTCTGGCCTTTTCGGTTATCCGTCGATAAACGCTCGATGCTCCGTCAGGAGTGCAGATGGAAAACCTTGTTCATGATCTTCCAATCGCCGTCGACTTTGAGCAACGTGAACAAATCGGTGTAGTGGGAACCGCTCCAGTTGTTGAGTTCGAGACGCACTGTGGCGATTGTGTCGACAGTGTCGATGCTAGCGATCTTCGCCTTAAGCTCCTTCGCCGGACCATTCTCGTCATTCCAGTCGAATAGCTGCTGGATGGGACCTGCGAACAAGTCGTCGCCGGCATAACCGAAGATCGTCGCGTCCTCGTGGAAGGCGGATTTCATGTCGTCGCCTCTGCCGGACTTGGCGCCATCGATGTAGTGCTGGACGGTTTTGGCGATCGCGTCGCGTTCGCTCACGTTTGTAGCTGCATTACTCATTAGTTTTGCTCCTTATTAGAAAGGGAAGGCAGAGGCATCAGCTTGCAGCCTGATAGCCCAAGCCTTCAGTCAATGACGACGAATGTCCGCACTTCGATGCTCTCGCGCGGAAGCGCGTCTTCGCTTGTATCCGGGAAGTTGAAGGCGGTATGAGGCGTAAAACGGGCGCGACCATCGTCGAGGCTGTCCCACCCCTTGATCAGGAGCACCTCGTCCTCGGTCATCCGCGGCGCATAGTACCAGCGCTGCGAGGGGGCATGCGCCAGATTATAGATTTCCCCAACCCGATCAGGAAATATCTGGTCCGTCGCGATCAAGTCTTCCTGCCGCACGCTGGACGCATCGCCGAGAGCGAGCGGGGATCGTTCCACCGGGCCGCGGATCGGACGCCAAACATTTATCTGGATGATCCGGGCGCCAGCCGCGGTCAGGCGGGCAACTTCGTCCTCGCCGAGAAAGTCCTTCGCGCGCTGCGGTCCGCTTGTGGTGGTGTAGTCGACATGGAGCCGGCCTGCCGGAGCACGCACGCCGTCCGGATTTTGCGCACCAGCCGCGTCATCGGATCGGCGCGTAACGTCGAAGATAACGACTTGGCTAGCCCCGAATCTGCGGCGCAGGAGCGTTTCGATCTCCGGGGAATACACCCGGTCTATGGCGTCGTCGTCGTAAAGGTCTTCGACGGCAGTCGTATGGTGGAGCAATTCGAACCCTTCTTGATCGACGGACAGAGTTTCGGTGATCTCACGCATATCCGAAATGCCAACAGTGTGGGCCTCAGTATCGAAGAAGATTTTCATCTCGCCCCCCGTAAGGGCGGCGCTGTGGAAGACAGGTTTGGAGTCTTGACGACGGATGAAATTCAGAGGCGCACGGGCTTCCGTGAAGGCTCGAGGCGGTGAGGCCCGCAACGAAACGGAAGAGACAATCTGGTTCATGGAATTCTTCCTTGTCTTGCCTGGCCATTCAATGGCCGTTGGTCCGTTGTTGGCAAAGATGAGCAAGGAAGGCGTAAAATTCCATTCAGTTCGATTCAGGGTTACTTGAATAAAATTCAAGTTATGGGGAGGCCATGACGTTGGCGTTATCGCTGCGCCACTCGCTCGCCCTTTCGGTTAACCAGCGCTCAAGACGCCGTCCGGCGGCGGTTGGCATCACGGCGATCGGACGGCACAGATAATAAGCGGCACCGGTTGGGTCGGCGCCTCCGAAGGGCGCTACAAGCCGGCCGCGCTCCAACCAGGCATCGACAACGGGCCGACGACCCATGGCAAGCCCGTGACCCGACTCGGCGACCTGTAGTGTCTGCTCCATTGCATCCAATGTGATCGAATCGGTAAGCGCTGATGGCTCGATACCATGGGCGCGCGCCCACTCCTCCCATTCATCCGGCATGTTCGCGTTGACGATGATCCGGACTTTGCGGAGCACCTCGGGTGAAGGCTCTTGGGGCAGAGGATCCAAGTAGCCGGGCGCACAAACCGGCATCGCCGTTTCCTCGAGCAAAAATGTTGCTTCAACATCGGGCCACGCGCCTTTGCCATGACGGATCGAGAGGTCCACCTGATCTCGTCTCAAATCGATGACACGCGTTGTCGTGATGATTTGTAAGTCGATCTCCGGGAATTCCCGCTCGAATGCGCCCAGCTTGGGAATGAGCCATGTAACAGCGAGCGAAGGGGGCAGCGTTAGCCGCACCGTGCTACGGCCGCTGGGGGACAGCAGGGCTTCGGTAGCCGTTTGGATTTGGCGCATCGGTGGTTCGATCTGCTCCAAATAGCGGCGGCCGGTGTCCGTCAGCTTAGGGCGTCTGCCTGACCGATCGATCAGCGCGGTATGCAGAAATTCCTCGAGCCGTCGCACCTGGTGACTAATTGCCGATTCCGTAAGGCCGAGACTTTCCGCCGCGTCGCGATATCGATCGTGCGTAGCGGCTGCATGAAATGCCCGCAGAGCAGCAAACGGTGGCAGCGTCATTTTGGGACTTGGCATTTCTTGAGCGTGCGGGAGAATTGAACGGAATTCAAGTATAGTACGAAATCAACCGGACGGAATCCCCCGTCGCAATTACGCTCACGCTTTCGCTCCGAGCCGATTTCTGGGCCCGCCAACCCAGCCCATCTCCCCGTACTAAAATACCGGTAAGCCCGACTCACCGGCTTTTGGACGAGAGTACCCTTCGACAAGGTCAGGAACGCGCCGCGATTTATGGCTCGAGCCAATTCCGTGCCCTCCATCTACCAGAGGGCCGCCCGGCGCTTTAGAGAACATAGAAGCGGTTATTTCCTGACCGGTTGTCGTCTAATTCCAATCTGTGCTGTTACTGACCCGCCATCTCAACCGATAGCGGTATTCTTAATCAACGCAAGCGCCGGTTTCTTGCCTGCCGACCACGGCGGTTCGATCGATGGCTTGCCGAAAAAATACCCTTGAAGTAAATCGACGCCCTGTTCGGTGAGCGTGCTCGCGTCGGCCTCGGTCTCGACGCATTCGGCTATGGTGGCGAGGTTGAACCCCTTGGCGAGGCCCAATAACGTGCGCACGAAAAGCTGATTGTCGAGGTTCTCCGAGACCCCTTGCACGAAGGCGCCGTCGATCTTTACGGTATTGACGGCCAACGCCTTGAGGTGGCGAAACGAGGTATGGCCGGCGCCGAAATCATCCAGCGCGACGCCGCAGCCGAGATCGCGGACCTGGGCCACGAAGTTTGCCGTTTCCTCGATATCCTGCATGGCCATCGTCTCGGTGATCTCGATCACCAGGCGCTCAGCGACGTCGCCCTCATTGCGCAACAGCGCAAACAACAGGCGCAGCCATGACCGGTCGCTGGCGGTCAATGCGGAAACATTGATGGCAAAGGAAACGTCGGTATGTTCGCGCAACTGACCGACGGCGGTTTCGAGCACGAATCGATCGATCTCGCGGATCAGCCCGAGGCGTTCGACGATCGGCATGAAGGCTGCCGCCGCGGTCACACTGCCATTGCTTTCGATCTTGCGCAGCAGGCACTCGTAGTGATTCACCTGATGGCCGCGCGCCGTGACGATTGGCTGGTAGGCGAAGACGAGATTTCCCGTCTTGAGCGCCCGCATCACTTGCTCGGCGACCTCGACCTTATGGCGGCTGGTCTGCTGTTGTTTTTCTGAATAGTGATAGGACGCGTAGGAAGCGCCGGGCGATACCTTAGCCTCGCGGCGAGCCAGATCGGCCTGAGCGATCGCGTCATGGGCGCTCTGGCCGAGCTCTGGGAAGACGACGCCGCCGATCGAAATCTTCAGATGGACCGGCCCGCTCGCCGTTTGGACGGGGCTTTCGTCACAGGCGGCGAGGAGCTTGTCGGCGACCGTCGTCAGTTGGTCGGGCGGGCAGTTCGAGATGACAACGCCGAAGCTGTCCGAAGCCATGCGGCCGATCACATCGCTCTCCCGCACAACGCGCTCGATGCGCTGGCCGAGCGCCAGAATGACGGCATCCACTGTGGCCCCGCCATAGGCTTCCAGGATTATCGAATGGCTGTCGATGCCGATGGAGAGAAAGGCACCCTCGACGCCATAGCGACGGCTGTACACCAGCGCCTGATCAAGAGCCTCGCGCAACCGCGCCTGGCTGAAATGCCCGGTTGTCTCGTCGTAATTGGCTTGGTATTCGAGCCGCGCTTCGTCGGCCTTGCGCCCGGTAACCACCCGCAGCGTCCCGGAGAGGTGCTCGGGCTCTCCGGCAGTTGACAACCGCGCCGCGCCGCGCTCGTGGACCCAGACTATGTCGCCGTTTTCAGCTCGGATCCGGTATTCGCATTCGAACGGCGCGCCGGTGGCGATGTGCCCGGCGAGGGCCCGGCGGCGGATCAGGAGGTCGTCGGGGTTGATCCGGCGATGGAATTCACGGCCATAGGCGATGCTGTTGGCTGCCGATATGCCGAAAATTTCGTCGACGCGCCCCAGCCAGTCTATCGAATCGGATTCGAGGTCCCAGGCGTAGGCAAGATCGCCCGAGCCAGCGAGTGCCCCTCGCAGAATACTAAGCTCCAGTTCAACCTTGCGGATTTTACGCCGAATGGGAGCCACCGGCTACCTCCTACCTGAAGGCTAAAGCTTGTAAAATTTGCCACTAACTGCGGCTTTCGAACCATACTGGGCGGCACCTTAACAAATGTTTAAAGTGCTCGGTTTGAGGGCGGAGAATCAGGGTTCGTAGCGACCCGTTATTAGAATGATTTTTAAAAGAATGACCGTTTGTATGTTCTCTGCAGTTGTCGGGCGGTCGCTCCCGGGCCTGTAGATCGGCGCGTTTGCCAGAGGCCGGGCACCGGCTTCTGGTTCAACGGCGATGGGGGAGTTAGGGGAAACAACACCCAACCCAAGCTGTCATTCAACTTTAGGTAGAAATATTACCAGCGAGCAGCTCTGGACCAAACTAAATATCTCCCATCTGGACGAAATAACGCAGATCATCGCCTTGTGGTATCAGGCCGCCGCCTTGATCTGCTGGCCGAGGGTTTCGATGATCTCGTCGATCTGCGGTTTGCTGACGATCAGCGGCGGCGACAGGGCAACTGTGTCGGCTGTGGTGCGGATCAGCACTCCGTCCTCGTAGCAGCCGGTGAAAATATCGAAGGCGCGGGCGCCCGGGCTGCCCTCGCGCGCGGCCAGCTCGATCCCGGCGACAAGGCCGATATTGCGCACATCGATGACGCTTGCAGAGTCTTGCAGGGAATGGACCGCATCCTCCCAATAGGGCGCGAGCGCGGCCGCGCGCTCGAAGAGACCCTCGTCGCGATAGACATCGAGGGAGGCGAGCGCGGCGGCGCAAGCCAACGGATGCCCTGAATAAGTGTAACCGTGAAACAGCTCGATGGTTCCTTCGGGGCCCTGCATGAAAGCATCATAGATGGCCTTGCTGGCAATCACCGCGCCCATCGGGACGGTGCCGTTGGACAGGCCCTTGGCGGTCGTCATCAGATCGGGAGTGACGCCGAAATAGTCAGCGGCAAAGGCCGCGCCGAGACGGCCAAACCCGGTGATCACCTCATCGAAGATCAAGAGAATTCCGTGCCGCGTGCAGATCTCACGCAGGCGTTCGAGGTATCCCTTGGGCGGTACCAGTACGCCGGTAGAGCCGGCGACCGGCTCGACGATCACCGCGGCGATTGTCGAGGCGTCGTGCAGCGCGACGATGCGTTCGAGATCATCAGCCAAATGCGCACCCCATTCCGGTTGCCCTCGAGTGTTGGCGTTGTGCTGAAGCGAATGAGTGTGCGGCAAGTGATCGACGCCGGGGATCAGGCTGCCGAAGAACTTCCGGTTAGGCGCGATGCCGCCCACCGATATGCCGCCGAACCCCACCCCATGATAGCCCCTTTCACGCCCGATCAGACGCGTGCGCGCGCCCTCGCCGCGAATACGGTGGTAGGCGATGGCGATCTTCAGCGCGGTATCAACCGCTTCGGAGCCTGAATTGGTGAAGAACACATGATCGAGGCCGGCCGGCATCATCGCCGTCAGCCGCGCTGCCAGCTCGAAGGCCGCGGGATGGCCCATCTGGAAGGCCGGCGCGTAATCCATCTGCTCGACTTGGGCCTGCACCGCCTCGACGATCGGCGCTCGCCCATGGCCGGCGTTGACACACCACAGCCCAGCCGTCGCGTCGAGAACCTGCCGCCCGTCAACCGTCGTGTAGTGCATGTCCTTGGCGCCGGCTAACAGGCGCGGCGATTTCTTGAACTGCCGATTGGCGGTGAACGGCATCCAGAAGGGTTCGAGATCGTTGGGAACGCTCGCGCCTTGGCTTGCTTGTTTGAAGGTGCTCGGTTGTTTGGCGGTCATAGGCTCTCTCCGAGAAGCTGTTCCCAGCAGCTTAGTCAGCCCGCTTGCGCCAGGCAAGACTTCGGCCAACCACCTTGTGGGGTGGCCTGTCGGGCGATCGACACCCGATCCAGGGCCCAGGCCTAGCGTCAAATTTCAAGTCCCAACCGCGCCTCGCATCTAGCGATCCATTGCCCGACATTTGGCCGGCTCGCGAGATCGAAGCCGCCCTCGTGGGCAACCCGTGTATAGGCCAGTAGCGAAATATCGGCGATGGTGAACCGAGCGTCCACGAACCAATCTTTGCCGGAGAGCGATTGCTGCATGAAGTCTAGCGCATTCTCGCCCCGCTCGACCCGCCAATCCTCGCGCTCTTTCTTGGACTTGCCCTGATAGAGCATGACGAAGCGGCACACCGCGATGTAGGGCTCGTGGCTGTATTGTTCCCAAAAGAGCCACGAATTGATCTGCGCCTGGACGAAGGCATCGCCCGGCAGCAGCGCTGAGTTTTCAGCCAGATACTGGATAATGGCATTCGACTGCGCGAGGGTTCGACCATCGTCGAGTTCGATTGCCGGCACCTGGCCGGC
>JAPULJ010000131.1 GCA_027295145.1 Alphaproteobacteria bacterium
CAGGCTGGGGGCGCCCCTCGGCATCTTTCTTCTTGGGCGGGGCGATCGTCGACCTCGTGGGCACGTTTCTCGTCACCGGGCTCGGCAACGTTCCCTTGAACGACCAGCTGGCCGCCGTATCCTCTACGGACCCCGGAGCCCGTGAAGTGTGGGAGCACTTTGTGAGCCGGTGGACCGCGTGGAACCATGTTCGGACGGCCGCCGCGCTACTTTACACCTTGGGTCTCATGCGAGACGGGGGAACGTGACTAACAATTAGGGGCTGCTGATATTGATTGTGCGTCGCGCACTCAAGAAATTGGATGAATCATGGGAATTTTTCAGATTGCATTGATGTTGGCTACATTGCTGTGTTCCCTGACAGCGGGTTTCGTGCTCGCTTTTGCCGTGGTCGTGATGCCCGGCATAAAAAGTTTGAATGACCGGGAGTTTATTCGAACGTTTCAGGTGATCGATCGCGTTATCCAGAGTAGTCAGCCGATTTTCATGTTGGTCTGGATCGGTTCGATTGTGGCGTTGGTGACTTCAACTGTGCTTGGCATCGGGCAGTTGGATGGAACTGAGCGTCTGCTCATAATCTTCGCCGCACTCATCTATCTTCTCGGCGTCCAGTTACCGACCTTCACTATTAACGTACCTCTGAATAACAAACTACAAACTCTGGATGTTGACGCTATGAATGAAGCCACGCGAAGAGCAGCTCGTAAGGACTTCGAACCCCGTTGGATCCTATGGAACTCGATCAGGACGGCCTTTGCGAGCCTGGCATCCGCGCTGTTGATAGTTCTGCTACTCAGACTTTGAAGAGCGCAGTAGTGGGGCAGTGGATAAAATTCAGACGCAAGATAATCGCGGAGCGATAGGGTATGAATGAGAATTTCAACCTAACCGCCGAACAGTGGTTCGCCCTCGGGGAGAGGGTCCCATACGACTGTCGTGCAAAGAAGGTTCTGCACTCGGGCGATGCGACGGATTCACCGAATATCGTACATGTCTTTCAACGGGTCGTAAGAGATGTCCCGCCGAGTGAGAAAGCGGTTTGGACAACATTCTTGCCTGGCTTCCCTGATGGCTCTTTCGGCTGGGCAAAGGTCGACCGGTATCTGAGCGGCAACGGTATGGCGCCAAAACTCCACGTTGAGTATGTTGGGCAAGGCGACTCAGACAAGCCCTCAACCTATCCCTACGGCACGATGGAGCGCGCCGATCTGGTTGAAGCTCAGTGGGAATCGAAGGGAATTCAGTCCACATTCATCGTGGCTTTCGACTATTCCTCACTGGTTACGCTGGAACTCCTGAGCCGCCAGGAAGAGCGAATGGAAGGTGGCACCGACCTCGGCTTCAAAATCGAAGGTGTCTTGATGGTCAACGGCGGCTACTTTGCCGACGCGCACAGCCACCCGATGATGACGACCCCAGCGCTGAGATCGCCGCTGGGCGGCATGGTCACGTGGCTCGGCCAACGCTCCCGTTTCTTGGCCAGGCAGTTGCTTAAGTCGATGTTCTCAAAGGAATACCCGTTATCTTCCGCAGAATTCAACGAAATCTACGACGCGATTAGCCGGCGAAACGGATTCCCCTTCTTGAGCAAAGCCGCCGGGTTCGTCGCTGAGCACCGTTCCAATTACGGGGAGCGGTGGGATCTACGCCGCCTGTATCTGGCGTTGCATGAGTCGGTGTCGTTTCACATAGTGGGCAGTGAAGGCGATATTTTTGAACCCAACCAGGTTGTAAAAGCCAGAGAACGTCTAGGCGATCATGGCCTAGATATCCGCATGCTGCCCGGCGGCCACATGACTACATCCGAACAACCGGAGCAATTCGCCCGCATCATCGAGGAGGTAGGGCCATCTTCTCGGCGGCTTTAACTTCCTCTCCTAACTATGCGGCGTCCGCTTCTGGCCGAAAGGAGGCCCTGCGCTCAGTCAGATAAGCCTGGGATGATGATGGATCAGTCAACCAGATTTTGGGACAGAACTGCAGAACGCTATTCGAAACGACCCGTTGCTGATGAGACGGCTTACCAGAAAAAGCTGCAGGTCACACGCGAATACTTTCAACCGGATATGGAAGTATTGGAGTTTGGCTGCGGGACAGGATCGACCGCCATCGCCCATGCGCCCTATGTGAAACATATTCTAGCAATTGATATCTCATCGAGAATGATTGAAATCGCCCAACGCAAAGCCGACGCAAAAAATGTCGAAAATGTTACTTTTAAACGATCGACCATCGATGAACTCAGCGTGTCCGATCAAAGCTTGGATGTCGTGTTGGGACTCAGCATTTTGCACTTACTCGAGAACAAGGAAGAGGTAATCGCCAAGGTTCATAAAATGCTCAAGCCGGGCGGCATTTTCGTCACCAGTACGGCATGTATTGGAGATATGATGAAGTTCTTTAACGTTATCTTGCCGATAGGAAGATTCTTTGGTTTGATGCCGTTGGTCAAGGTCTTTACCAGGAAAGAATTGGAGGACAGTTTGACCGATGCCGGTTTTGAGATTGACTACCAATGGCAACCAGGCAAAGGCAAAGGCAAAGCAGTGTTTATTGTGGCGAAGAAGGCTGCGTAGGACGATTAGATGTCCGCTTTCGGGTAGGGAAGAATTTCAGATTGACTAACAACACTGATGAAAAGAAACGCCAGCGCCGCACGATGACGATCGTGAAGACCTATCCGCTAGGCGTGCTTGCCATTGCTGTTGTTCTCAACTTCTTCGTGTTCGGAGTAGATCCTGTGGCTGTGTCTGTACCGTCCGCCGACAGTATTCATGCGCTGATCATTGCGGCTGTTCTGCTTGTGATCAACCATACGTGGTTGATGACGACAACTGAGTTGACGCGCGTTCGCTTCAAGATGTACTCAACTCCGGAGGAGTGGGTCGCTAGTGGAACCAGTCGGCAGGATGCGCCAGAGGAAGGCGTGCGTGAACTTGAACGACGTCACAACACACACCGAAACACAACTGAGAACACGATTTATTTCGTCTTGTTAGTTCTGGTCTTTGTCTCAGTGTCGCCGACGACGCTCGCCGCGCAGGCATGGGTTGTTGGCTATGCTGTCGCTCGGTTGGGCTACACTTACAGCTACCTTTCGGGCAACGATAAGGCGCGAGGAGCATTTATGAGTCTCAGCCTGTTGGCTATATATGGCATAGCCAGCTATCTTTTGATGAGCTTGATCGCTTGAGAAC
>JAPULJ010000132.1 GCA_027295145.1 Alphaproteobacteria bacterium
CTGCGCCGACCGGGAAGCATCGAGCCCGCGGGACCCGGGTACAAGGTGCACGAAGAACTCCTGGTTTCCCTCCGCGCCGCGCAAGGCGGAGGCGCAGACGCCGCCGAGACCCCAGTTACGATCCAGCGCCAGCTGGACCACGCTCTCGAGCACCGCCCGGTGCAACGCGGGATCCCGGACCACGCCCCCGCGACCCACCTGGCCGCGGCCGACTTCGAACTGGGGCTTGATGAGGGCGACCAGTATCGCTGTCTGGCGGGCGAGTGCGATAGGCGCTGCGAGAATGGTCTTCAGGCCGATAAAGCTGGCGTCGCAGACGATCATATCGATCGGCTCAGGGATCTGCTCGCGGGTCAGATGGCGGGCATTGGTCTTTTCCAGCACCACCACGCGCTTATCGTTGCGCAGGCGCCAAGCGAGCTGGCCGCTGCCGACATCGACGGCGTAGACTTTTGAAGCGCCGTGGGCCAGCAGCACGTCGGTGAAGCCGCCGCTCGAAGCGCCAATATCGAGGGTGGTCATGCCCTGCGGATCGATTCCGAAATGCTCCAGTGCGTGGGCCAGCTTGATCCCGCCGCGCGACACCCAGGGGTGATCGGGCGTGCGCAGCGTGAGCGGCGCGTCGGCACGAAGAGTCTCGCCGGGTTTCTCGATCCGCCGCTCGCCCGAATAGACCTTGCCGCCGAGGATCAGCGCCTGTGCGCGCGCCCGGCTGTCGGCGAGGCCCCGCTCGACCGTCAGGATGTCGGCCCGCAGCTTGTTGGATCTCGTCATTCGCGCGCGAGGCCGACCTCTGTCAGACGCTCGCGCAAGAGGTCGATCCGGTCACCGCCCCAGTAAATCTCGTCTTCGAAAACGAAACTGGGCACGCCGAAGATGCCGCGATCCTCAGCCTCCGCGCGAATGCGGTCGTGTTCGGCGCCTCCTTCGCCCACCAGAAATGCCGGAAACTCCGCGCCAGGCGCGCCGGCGCGATCGAGGGCGAGGACCACTTCGCTTAGTTCCTCGATCTCGATTGTGTGGTTCCAGAAGCGCGTGAACACATCGTCATTGTAGGCGCGGAAACATTCGTGATTTTGCGCGAACAACATGCCGGTCTGAGCCGCGCGGGTGTCGTAGACTTGGCGCGGCCCCTTCAAGGTCAGCCCGAGTTTGTTGGCGGTGCGACGCGCGTCCATGTAAGCATAGCGCACCTTGCGCCACTGATGGGGATCGCGGTCCTCGACCGAGCCTAAGTAGGAGGAGATGTCGAGCGAGTAGGGCCGCCAGTCGAGAGATAGGGCGAAATCGTCCTCCAGCGCGTAGCAGCTCCCGAGCGCGACAAAGGCGTAGGGGCTCTTATAGTCGTTGTAGAGGATGACGGTTGCCGGCAGCATGGCGTGCGGATTCTGTTGATTTGCGCGATCTTAGTCGATGCCAGTCGTTGAAGGCTAGGCGGCCTCTGGTGGTAAGTCGGGAATATAGCGGCGGACGGTGAGGGCTCGGAGTCGCCAGGACAGCAGGACGGCCGCGGTGGTGAGGCCGAGAACGAAGCCCATCCATATGCCCTGAGCGCCGAATCCGGCCCAGAAGCCAAGCACGGCGCTGGCCGTAAAACCGATGGCCCAGTAGCAGAGTGCCGCGATCATCATGGGAACCGCCGTGTCGTTGAGCCCGCGCAATGCTCCTGCGGCGACGGCCTGGATTCCGTCGCCGGCCTGGAATATCGCTGCGTAGAACAGCAGCGTCGTCGCCAGCGCCAGCGCCTCGATGCTGTCCTTGCGGCTGCCATCGAGGAACAGGCCGGCAAGGCTGTCGGCGGCCAGAAGGATTACCACGCTGGTCGTGATCATAAAGGTGAGCGACATGATCAGCGCGGTCCAGCCGGCGCGGTAGGCGGCGTTTGCATCACCCCGGCCGACGGCGTGGCCGACCCGCACGGTTGCCGCCTGGCTCAACCCAATTGGCACCATGAAGGTGATATGGGGGACCTGGATGGCAACCATATGTGCGGCGACTGCGGTGGTGCCGATCCAGCCCATCATGAAGGCGGCGAAGATGAACAGGCCGGACTCGAGCAGCATCATGCCGGCGATCGGCAAGCCGATGCGGAAGATCTGGCGAAACTGCTCCCAGTCGGCGCGCCAGAAACGCCCGAGGATCGAATAGCGGCGGAATGGCCTGGCGAACAACGCGATCGCCAGCAGGACCAAGAACATCAACGAATTGGCGATCGTCGTAGCGATGCCGGCGCCGAACAACTCAAGCCGCGGCAGTCCGAAATGACCGTAGATGAGCGCGTAGTCGAGGATCGCGTTGATCGGGACCGCGGCCAGGATCACCCACAAGGCCACCGCTGGACGGCTGAGGGCGGCGACGAAATTGCGCAGGACGACGAAGGCGACCGCCGGCAGCAGGCTCCACATCAGGGTGCGCATATACATCCCGGCATACTCAACGGCCTCGGGCGGCTGGCGCAGGAGAACAAGCATCTCCTCGGTGAAGGCCATGAAGCCGATACCGGGGATCGAGATCAGGATCATTACCCACAAGCCTTGGCGGATGACGCGGCGCACCTGGCGTGGACGCCGCGCGCCGTAGGCCTGGGCGGCGAGCCCGGCCGTTGCCATGGCCAGACCGACGGCGAAGACGTAAACCGCGAAGAAGATCATCAGCACAAAAGTGGCGCCGGCCAATGGCGTTGCCCCGAGCCGGCCGATCATGATTGCATCGGTCGTCAGCATCGACACCCAGCCGAGCTGGGTCAGCACGATCGGCAAGGCGAGCCGCAATGTCGCCACGGCTTCTGCCTTCCAGATCGTGATGGGCGCGATGCGTGCTTCTATCGTAGTTGACTGATCCATCGAACATCTTGCCTAAGCATTTCGGCGCTCGAACGCTGTCGAACGCCGGAGATAATCACACTGCCCTCTCGCGGGGGCATACTTGCGAGCACACAAAAAGAAGGGGCGGACCGAAGCCCGCCCCTGTTGGCAAATCCCGTTATCGGGGTTGAGTGCCTCAGGCCCTGGCGGGTTGTGTGATCGCGTCTTCCTGGCCTAGCGTGAGAAGGGCCTGGGCGACGATTTGCGCCGAATTAAGGCCGCTGATCTCATACTGCATATCCGGCTTGTTTTGTTCGAGGAAGGCGTCCGGCATGATCAAGGGGCGAATTTTCAGGCCGCTATCAAAGGCGCCCTCGTGGGCCAGAAACTGCATAACGAATGATCCGAATCCGCCGACCGAGCCTTCCTCGACGGTGATCAGCACTTCGTGTTCCTTGGCCAGTCGTCGCACCAGATCGGTATCGAGCGGTTTGGCGAAGCGGGCATCGGCGACGGTCGTCGAATAGCCATGCGCCGCCAGCTCGTCGGCGGCCTTCAGACACTCGGCCAGGCGCGTTCCGTAAGACAGCAGTGCCACCGTATTGCCTTCACGCAGGATGCGGCCCTTGCCGATAGCGAGCGGTATGCCTTCTTCGGGCATGTCGATGCCGACACCCTCGCCGCGCGGATAGCGCAGGCCGCTGGGTCCTTCGTCGTAGGCAGCCTGGGTGGCAACCATGTGGACGAGTTCGGCCTCGTCGGCTGCGGCCATCAGCATGAAACCTGGTAGGCAGCCCAGATAGGCGATGTCGAAGGCGCCGCAATGGGTCTGGCCGTCCGCGCCGACATACCCGGCGCGGTCCATGGCGAAGCGCACCGGCAACTTCTGGATGGCCACGTCGTGGACTACCTGGTCGTAAGCGCGCTGCAGGAAGGTCGAGTAAATCGCGGCGAACGGCTTCATGCCATCGGCGGCGAGCCCGGCGGCGAAAGTAACGCCGTGTTGCTCGGCGATGCCTACGTCGAAGCAGCGATTGGGGAACTCCTTCTGGAACAGGTCGAGCCCGGTGCCCGAGGGCATGGCTGCGGTGATGGCGACGATCTTCTCGTCCTTGCGCGCCTCCTTGATCAACGACTGGGCGAAGACCTTGGTGTAGCTCGGCGCATTGGGGGTCGGTTTGTCCTGGGCGCCGGTGACGATGTCGAAGCGCGAAACGCCGTGATACTTGTCTTCCGAATTTTCGGCCGGCTGGTAGCCTTTGCCCTTTTGGGTCACGGCGTGGATCAGGATGGGGCCGCCGTCCTTGTCGTCGCGGACATTCTTGAGCACCGGGATCAGGTGGTCGAGATTGTGCCCATCGATCGGACCAACATAGTAGAAGCCCAACTCTTCGAACATGGTGCCGCCGGTAACAAAGCCGCGGGCGTATTCTTCTGCCCGTTTGACCGCGACTTCGATCGAGCGCGGGAAGCGCTTGGCCACAAGGTGTGAGAGATGCCGGATCGAGCGGTAGGGTTTGGACGAAACCAGGCGCGAGAGGTAAGCGCTCAAGGCGCCGACCGGCGGCGCGATCGACATGTCGTTATCGTTGAGAATGACGATCAGCTTCGAATCCATCGCCCCGGCGTTGTTCATCGCTTCGTAGGCCATGCCGGCGCTCATGGCGCCGTCGCCGATCACCGCGACGACATGATTGTTGCCGCCTTGCAAGTCGCGCGAGACCGCGAATCCGAGGCTCGAAGAGATCGAGGTCGAGCTGTGCGCCGCCCCGAAGGGGTCGTAAATGCTCTCCGAGCGCTTGGTGAAACCCGACAGGCCGTCGGTTTGGCGCAGGGTACGGATGCGCTCGCGGCGCTCGGTGAGGATCTTGTGCGGGTAGCACTGGTGCCCGACATCCCAGATCAGCTTGTCGTCCGGGGTATTGAAGAGGTAATGGATGGCGACGGTCAATTCGACCACACCGAGCCCGGCGCCGAGATGACCACCGGTCTTGGAAACCGCATCGATGGTCTCGGTGCGCAACTCGTCTGCGAGTTGCCGCAACTGCGATACCTCAAGCTTTCGAAGATCGGCCGGGCTGTGGACAGTGTCCAGCAACGGCGTCTTGCTTTGATCCGGCACTTTCTTATTCCCTCCCCTTCAAGTCCGCCGTTCGACGACGAACCTAGCCACATGCCGCAATAAATCAGCCTTCGCAGAGAACAAATCAAGGTGTGATGCGGCTTTACCTGCAAGCCTGTTCGCTTCCTCACGCGCATCGTGTGCGCCAAGGATCGAAACGAACGTCGCCTTGCCGGCTTCGGCATCCTTGCCGACCTTTTTGCCGACCTCCAATTCGTCGCCCTCAAGGTCGAGTAGATCGTCGGCAATCTGGAAGGCTAGGCCCAAATCGTGGGCATAGTCCATCAATGCTTTACGAGCCGCTGGCGAGCCTTCCCCCAAAATAACTCCGGCAAGGCACGAATAGTTGAACAGCCTCCCGGTTTTGAGAGCCTGCAGGCGGCGGATTTCTTCCAGCCCAAAAGTAGTTTCCTCGGCCGCGAGGTCGAACATCTGGCCGCCGGCCATACCCTGCCCGCCGGCGGCCGAAGCGAGTTCGGCGACCAGCGCGCACCGTATGTCCGGGTTGGCGTGAGTGGCCTCGTCGGCAAGCACCTCGAAGGCAAGGGTGAGCAGGCTGTCTCCAGCCAGGATCGCGGTCGCTTCGTCATAGGCGATATGGCAGGTCGGTCGGCCTCGGCGCAGCTCGTCGTCATCCATTGCTGGCAGATCGTCGTGGACCAGCGAATAACAATGGATCAATTCGACCGCAGCGCCGGCGCGCAAAGAGTTACTGCGCGGAACGTCGAACAGATCCGCGCTGGCAACCACCAGGAACGGCCGCAAGCGTTTGCCGCCGCCGAGGGTGGCGTAGCGCATCGCTGCGAACAGGCGAGCCTCAGGCCCGTCGCCCGAGGGCAGCAGATCGTCGAGCACTGCCTCGACGGACTGCGCGGTCTCGCTCATTGCAGCCTGAAGTCGGTCCAACGTCGAATCCTTTATTCCATCGCCGATAGTGCTCGGCAAACGATGGGCGCACGGTTACCCGTCGATCCCGGCCGGTTCCACGCTAACATTGCCGTCGTCGCCGAGGACGATTTTATCTACCTTCATCTGGGCTTCACGCAGCTTGGCTTCGCAATGTTTTTTCAGGGCCGCGCCACGCTCGTAGGCCGAGATTGCGTCGTCGAGGGCGCTTTTGCCATCCTCGAGTTGGCGGACGATGGTCTCGAGTTCCTCCAGCGCCGCCTCAAAGCTCATTTCGGCGATTGCCTGGGAAACTGTCTCCTCGGCCATGATCGGCTCCTGATCTCGGATAGGTGTTGTTAAAGCATAGGCCCGCGCAGCAGGGCAAGGCAGACCCTTAAAATGCGCCCGGCGAAAGGTGCTTCAGGCCATCAGGGCGCGCACATGGGCCGCCGAGGCCGAACGTAGGGAAGCGTGGTCGTAACCGCCTTCGAGGGCCGAGACCAGACGGCCCTTGGCGTGGCGCGCGGCGATATCCATCAATCGTTTAGTGGCGTATGCAAAATCGCTGTCCTCGAGTTCGAGCCCGGCAAGCGGATCGCAACGATGGGCGTCGAACCCGGCGGACACCAAAACCATCTCCGGTGCGAACGCATCGAGCGCCGGGAGAATCTTTTTTTCCATTGCCGTGCGGAACTCGGGCCCGCCATCGCCGGGCCGCAGCGGGACGTTAACGATATTGCCAACCCCGCATTCACTGGCCGCCCCAGTGCCGGGATAGAGCGGCATCTGGTGGGTCGAGCCGTAGAACAGGGTTTCGTCCTCCTCGAACACCGCCTGGGTTCCGTTGCCGTGATGGACATCGAAATCGACAACTGCGACGCGGGCGAGCCCATGGTTGCGGCGGGCATGAAGAGCGCCAATGGCGATGTTGGAGAAGAGACAGAAACCCATGCTGCGCCGGGGTTCGGCGTGGTGGCCGGGGGGACGGATGGCGCAGAAGACGTTGCGCGCCTCGCCCGCGATAACCGCATCGACGCCGGCGCAGACCGCGCCCACGCCGCGCAGCGCTGCCACCCGCGAGCCCTTGCTGACTGTGGTGTCGGCGTCGATGGAGGCGCGGCCGCGCTCGGGTATGGTGTACAGGACGCGCTCGATATGGGCGGGTGGGTGGACGAGTTCGAGGGTTTTGAGATCGGCCATCGGCGCTTCCCGCCGAAGGAGGTCGGCAAACTCATCGCCGGTCAAGCCGCTCTCGATTGCCTTGAGCCGCGAGGGGAGGTCTGGGTGCTGGCTGCCCGGATCGTGTTCCAAGCAGTCGGCGTGGCTGAAGAGGATCGTCGTCATCGTGCAGAGGTAGGCGTAATTGTGTTTTTGGGAAGCGGTCCCGACGGCGCGCGGTCAATGGCAAGGGTGCGCCGCTGCCACCATCGCATCTTACCGCTCGCTCGAAAGCCGCGCTATGGTTGCCTGGGAGCTATTGACATTGACATTCGCCGCAATGAAGACATTTTTTGGAAGCACTCGTTGAGATGAGCGACGGATTTCGCTTTTTCTATCGTTGTGTTCAGGATCGGCCATGATTCACTCTGGGAGCATGGCCACGGATGGCAGCGCCGTGGCCGGAGATCGTATGGGTCTGATTGAACGCGCGGCGCGATTTTGCGTTGTTTTCCTTGCAGCAATTATTATCGCGAGCGCTGTCGCGGCGCAGCAGCGGGTGACGCCGGTGCGGGTCGATGCGGTCACGCGCGGCCCGTTGGTTCAGACAATCCCGGTCATCGGCCGCTTGGTGACACGCCAGTCCGGGCCGGTCGCTGCACGCTCGGCGGGGCCGGTGGCCGTTGTGCTGGTCGAGGTCGGCGACCGGGTCAAAAAAGGGCAGGTTCTGGTCCGCCTGGTGACCGAATCCCTCAATGCTCAGCGCGATGTGCGCATCGCCGAGCTCAATCGAGCGCGGCTTGAGCTGCGCCGATTCGAACGCCTGCGCCAGCGCGGCTCGGCGGCGTTTCCGCGGGCCCGCTACGAAACCGCCGTCCAGGACGTCGCCCGCGCCGTGGCGGCCCTCAAACTCGCCCAGATTGAGATCAACTACGCCGAGATCAGGGCGCCCTATCCGGGTGTCATCACGGTGCGCAATACCGAGACGGGCGCTTATGTGAAAGCCGGTGATGCCGTTGTAACTATGGTCAACGATTTGGCGCTGGAGATCGAGGCGGACGTACCGGCCAACCGCATCAGCGGGCTCGGCGCCGGAACGCAGGTTACTTTTCGTATCGACACCCAGCCCGGCAAGCGGTTCACCGCACGGGTTCGCGCCGTCGTTCCCGTTGACAACCCGATGACCCGGACGAGGGCGGTGCGCTTTACCCCCCGCCTGGCTGCCGGCGGTGACGGGATCGCCGTCAACCAGAGCGTCACCGTCGACATTCCGATCGGCAAGCCGCGCCACGTCGTCTCCGTCCACAAAGACGCGATCGTCCACAAACAGGGGCGTACGATGGTTTTCGTCGTCACCGGCGGCAAGGCCATGATCCGGCCGGTGCGCCTTGGCGACGCCGTCGACAGCCGCTTCATCGTCGTTGCCGGATTGCGGGCGGGCGAACTGGTCGTGGTGCGCGGGAACGAGCGCCTGCGTCCGGGCCAGCCAGTCCGCTATGGCAAAGCGGGAGGCAAGCCGCCAGGAAAGCCGCAGGTCAAGAAAACGCAGAAAGGATCATAGACCAGTGGATCTGATCCGCACCTCGTTGGAGAGACCGATCGCCGTGCTCTCGGCGGTCATCATGGTGGTGCTGTTCGGATTCGTGGCCCTGCAGACGATCCCCATCCAGCTGACTCCCGATGTCCGCAGGCCGGTGCTGAATGTATCCACAAGCTGGTTCGGCGCCTCCCCGACGGAAATCGAACGCGAGATCATCAACCGCCAGGAAGAAGTACTTCGCGGGCTCGAGGGGGTCGAGCGTATGACGTCGAGCTCGAGCCTGGGGCGCGGCTCGATCACTCTCGAATTCCGCGTTGGCCAGGATATGAGCAGGGCGCTTCTGTTGCTCGCCAACCGCCTCGACCGGGTGAACGGCTATCCGGCGGAGGCCAACGAGCCGACGATCCGCACTTCTGGTTCCGACGACAGTCCGATCGCTTGGTTTATTTTACGGCGAATGAAAGGGAACACGCGCCCGATACACACCAACGGCGATATCATCACCGACGTAATCCAGGATCGACTGGAACGGGTGAAGGGCATCAGCCGGGTTAATATCTTCGGCGGCAGCGAGCGCGAACTGCGGATAATTATCGACCCCGCCAAGATGGCTGCCTACCGGCTGACCGTGACCCAGGTTCTGACGGCGTTGCGACGCGCCAACGCCTTCGTCACTGCTGGCGATGTCGAAGAGGGAAAACGCCTCTACACCGTCCGCATTGAAGGCGAGCTCAACAGCGTCAAGGAGGTTGGCACCGTCATCGTCCGCAGTCAGCAGGACCAGACGACCGGGCGGGTTGCGCGGGTTACCATCGCCGATATCGCCAAGGTTGAGTTCGGCTACAAGAAACCGAGGGCCCACATCCGCGTGCTGGCCGAGTCGGCGCTCGCCTTCAACGCCGTACGCGAAACCGGCGCCAACGTAATAGACACAATGGAGGGCATCCGTCAGGCGGTGAAGGAACTCAACGCCGGCCCCCTGCCGCGCGCCGGCCTGCGGGTGAAGCAAATCTACGACGAGACCGTTTATATCAATTCCTCGATTAAGTTGGTCCGGCAGAATATTTGGATCGGTGGAATTATGGCGGCCCTCGTGCTGATGCTGTTCCTGCGCTCCTGGCGGGCGACCCTCGTCATCTCATTGTCGATTCCGGTCTCGGTGATTGGCTCCTTCGTCGCCATGGCGGCCCTCGGCCGGTCGATAAACGTCATCTCGCTGGCCGGCATCGCCTTCGCTGTCGGCATGGTCGTCGATGCCGCAATTGTGGTGTTGGAGAACATCTACCGCCTGCGCCAGCAGGGAATGAGCGCGCGTGAAGCCGCCTACGAAGGCGCCCGCCAGGTCTGGGGCGCAGTCCTGGTTTCGGCGCTAACCACGGTTATGGTATTCATCCCCATCCTGATCATGCAGCTTGAGATCGGGCAATTGTTCCGCGACATCGCTGTTGCGATCTCGGTTTCGGTAATCCTGTCGCTGCTTGTCGCGGTTACACTGATCCCGGCACTGGCCAACTGGCTGCTGGCGGACAAGCACGGTCCCGCGGCGGCTAGAGCAGAGAGCGCACCAGTGGCAGACAAGGGCGCCGGTATGCTGGCCGGGTTCGCCAGCAGCATTTACCGCATCGCCATAGGTCCCGTCCTTGTTGTTGTCGATCGTTTCGCGGCGATATTCGTTGCCGGCGTTTTAGGTATTACCCGCCGCGTCACCGCCAGTCGCGGCATCGCCCTGATGGTCGTAATCGTGGTGTGCGGGACGACTGGATTGGCGACGTGGTTGTTCCTGCCCAAACTCGAGTACCTGCCCGAGGGCAACCGAAACCTGATCTTCGGCATCATCATCCCGCCGCCTGGATATAACCTGCAGACCACGACCCAGATCGCCAAGAATACCGAGGCCGCGGTGCGCCATTGCTGGGCCACCGAGCCGGATAATCCCAAGAAGCCCTGCAAGTCGGTCAAGATGAAGCGCTTTTTCTTCGTTGCCACCAACACCCGAACTTTCCTTGGCGCCGCCGCGGTCGACGGCTCGCGCGCCAAGGAATTGATTCCACTGCTACGCCGGCAAATCTACAATGAGCCTGGCAGCTTCGGGCTGATCCGCCAGACCAGCCTGTTCGGGCGCGGGTTCAGTGGCACGCGCGCCATCGATATCGATGTCTCGGGTCCCAAGCTCGAAGAAAGTCTCAGTGTATTGGTTAGGATTCTCGTCCGAGTTGGCAAGGTTCTACCGCGCAAGAACGGTACCCAAATGCGACCAATTCCCGGACTCGAACTCGGCGCGCCTGAGGTGCGGGTGATACCAAACCGGGTCAAGTTGGCCGATAATCAGGTGACCGCGCGTGAACTCGCCGACACCATCGACGCCTTCAACGACGGCATCCGTGTCATCGAAATCACTGTCGACGGCAAGCGGATCGATTTGATGCTCACCGGACCAAAGCGCAAGATCGTCAAGACCCAAGGGATCGACAACCTTCCGGTGGTCACGAGTTCGGGCAGGATCGTGCAGGTGCGCTCCCTCGCCACCATTAAGGTGACAGAGGGGCCGACCCAGATCCGGCATTTGGAGCGTTTGCGCACTGTAACGCTCCAAGTCGTGCCCGATTCCAGGATTCCGCTCGAATCCGCGATCGAAATTATCAACAACAAAGTGATCGGTCCTTTGATGAAAGCCGGACTCCCGCCCGGCATTAACATCAATATCTCCGGCACAGCCGACAAGCTGACCAAAACCTGGAACCATATGGTCTTCGATCTGATCCTTGCGATCATCATCGTTTATCTGGTCATGGCGGTGCTGTTCGAGAGCTTCATCTATCCGATGGTCATCATCTTCTCGGTCCCGTTGGCGACGGCGGGCGGCGTACTCGGGTTGGGGCTGCTCAACCAGTTCACGCCCCAGAAGCTCGACATGTTGACGCTGTTGGGCTTCATTTTATTGATCGGGATCGTCGTCAACAACGCGATCCTGCTGGTCCACCAGACGCTTCGGCACGCCCGCGCGGAGGGCATGGATTTCGGCGATGCGATCCTGGAGGCGACCCGCGATCGCATCAGGCCGATCTTCATGTCGACCCTGACCAGCGTCTTCGGCATGCTGCCGCTCGTCGTATTCCCAGGCGCGGGCTCGGAGCTCTATCGCGGCCTCGGCTCGGTGGTGTTGGGCGGGCTGGCCCTATCGGCGCTTCTGACCCTGCTCATCATTCCGCCGCTGCTGTCCATCGTCGGTAGGCTGACAGAAGGGCGCAAGGCCGGCGGCAGGCGCTCAATCGTGGCCTCCGCGGCGCCCGGCGAATAGTTTAGCTAAGGCTCGGCCGATTGGCGTCGGTCCTGCTCGCGCTATTTCGATAGAATCCAACGTAAGGGTAACCCTCTGTTGGAGTCTATCCACTAGAATAACGCTCCCCGCCTCGACAACAGGGAGCTAATCCATGCGATATTCGAAGGCCATCCTCCTTGCTGGCGCCCTCGCCGCCGGCGCCGTTCTGCTCGCCGGCCGCGCCGAAACGCAAAGCCTTTCCAGCCGCTTTCAACTCGCCGCCGCCGGCAATGGCGCCTGGCGTTTGGATACAGTGACCGGTCGCATGATTTGGTGCAACTCGCGGCCGGTCAAGCTCAAGGAGGCGGCCAAAGTCTTCCGCCGCAGCCAGACCAAGATCATCGTCACTTGTTTCGACCGCGACGGCAAACTCGACCGCTCGAAGTTCTAGAGCGCGTCCAGAATGATCGAAAGCATCACCAGCCCAACTGAACGCGCTCTAGCCGGACTTCTCAATGCGGAAACTATAGATTCCTTCAGCGCTCTCCTGGCCGAGGAGGCGGTGTCCCGTGGTCTCGCAGAAATTGGCGAAGTCGGCGACGGATCCGGGATCGGTGGACTCGATTTCGAGCACGTCGCCGGGCGTCAGTTCCTTCATCGCGCGCCGTGCTTTGAGCACCGGCAGCGGACACCTGAGGCCCTTGGCATCGAGTTGCTTGGTGGTCATGGGGCCAATTTCATGCCTGCGTTTTCACCGCGAATGCCATGTAGTTAACGTCGAGGTCGCGGGATAGCGCGAAGGCGCCGGTAAACGGGTTGTAGGAAACGCCGCTCAGATCGGCGATAGCGAGGCCGTTTGCGCGAAACTCACGCGCCAGTTCCGAGGGGCGCACGAATTTGCGCCAATCGTGGGTCCCGCGGGGCAGCCAGCGCAGCACGTATTCGGCGCCCACGACGGCGAAGACAAAAGATTTCGGCGTGCGGTTGAGGGTCGCGGTCAACATCGCTCCGCCCGGTCTTAGTACGTGCGCGCAGGCCTCGATGAACAGGCCCAGATCGGCGACGTGTTCGACGACCTCCATATTGAGGACGACGTCGAAGCGGGCTTTAGTTTTGGCCAGGGCCTCGATGGTTCCGCACCGATAGTCGATATCGAGCCTGCATTGTGCGGCGTGCATCTTGGCGATCTTGATATTCCGCTCGCCGGCATCGAGGCCACTCACATCGGCACCAAGGCGCCTCATCGGCTCGCTCAGCAGGCCGCCGCCACAACCGATATCGAGCAAGCGAAGACCGTCCAGCGGCCGTGAGGAACGCGGATCGAGTTCGAAATGGGTGCATAATTTGTCGCGGATATAGGCCAGCCTGGTCGGGTTCAAGCGGTGCAGCGGGCGGAATTCGCCCGTCGGGTCCCACCACGCCTCGGCCAGCGCCTCGAAGCGGGCAACCTCGCCGGCATCGATCGTCGTTCGTGCCTTTCGCTTCGCCGTTCTGGTCACCGGCATTGGCCGATCTCCCGCCAAAGTCGCGCCGCACCCTTGCGCCCGATTCGACATAACCAGTATGTATAGCGCCGCCCCTGGGCCGGCAACCGGCGCTGTCCTATGGTGGGCGACGCAATCCGGGAGCACTGGCGCATGACGCGCATTGTCCAGAAATTTGGCGGGACATCGGTCGCCGACATTCCGCGCATCAAGCACGTGGCAGGGCTGGTCAAACGCGAGGTCGACGCCGGCAATGAGGTCGCCGTGATCGTCTCGGCTATGGCCGGGACTACCGACCAGCTCGAGCGCTGGGCTATGGAAACAGCGCCCGAGCACGGCAAGAAGGAGCACGATGTCGTGCTCTCGACGGGCGAGCAGATTACTTGTGGGTTGCTATCGATCGCGCTCCAGGCGATGGGCGTTGAGGCGCGCTCATTCCTCGGCTGGCAGATCCCCATCATTACCGACGACAATCACACGAAATCGCGAATCCTGAATATCGAAACGGGCGATCTCGAAACCTTTCTTGAAGGGGGCAACGTCGCAGTGATCCCGGGATTCCAGGGAGTAGCGCCGGGTCAGCGGATATCGACCCTTGGCCGCGGCGGCTCCGATACCTCGGCGGTGGCGCTGGCGGCGGCGCTGCGGGCCGAGCGTTGTGATATCTATACGGATGTCGACGGCGTCTATACGTGCGATCCGCGCATCGTTGCGAAGGCGCGAAAGCTGGATAAGATCACCTACGAGGAAATGCTCGAATTCGCCTCGCAAGGGGCCAAGGTTTTGCAAACACGCTCGGTCGCGATGGCGATGCGCAACCATGTGCGTCTTCTGGTACGCTCCACTTTCGAGGACGTGCCGGGTACGCTGGTGATCGGAGAGGATGAAATCATGGAACAATCGGTCGTCAGCGGCATCGCCTACAACCGTGACGAGGCCAAAATCACCCTGGTCCAGGTCGCCGACCGCCCAGGCGTTGCGGCGGCCATCTTCGGACCGTTGGCCGATTCGAACATCAGCGTCGATATGATCGTCCAGAATATTTCCGAGGACGGCAAAACGACAGATTTGACTTTTACCGTACCCAAGGCCGACCTCGAACCGGCCCTTTCGACACTCAAGAAAAAGCGCAAAGACCTCAATTGCGTCAACATTCTGAGCGATGCCGAGGTGGTCAAGATCTCGATCATCGGGGTCGGCATGCGCAGCCATGCCGGCGTTGCCCACATGATGTTCTCTACCCTGGCCGACAAGGGCATCAACATCCAGGTCATCTCAACCTCGGAAATCAAGGTCAGCGTGCTGATCGCCGAGGAATACACAGAGCTGGCGCTGCGCGCCTTGCACACCGCCTACGGGCTCGACGCAGACTGATACTATGGTGAGAGTGAACCGACGGCGCCCGGCCATGACAGCGACCGGTACGCTGTCACTCGGCATTGGCGCCTTCCGCGCCGCAGATGGAGGCTTCGGATGACCGCCGATGCCGGCGCATGGTCTGCCTCGCGCCGCCTGCTCGGGCGACTGCGCGACATCATGGCGGCGCCCGGCGAGGTCCAGGAGCGCCTCGACAAGGTGGCCAGCCTGATCGCCGGAAACATGGTGGCCGAAGTGTGCTCGGTTTACGTCATGCGCGCCGGCGAGGTGCTCGAACTGTTCGCCACCGAGGGCCTCAAGCCCGACGCTGTACACAAGACCCGCCTGCGGGTCGGCGAGGGCATCATCGGCGACATCGCTGCCCATGCGAGACCCCTGGCGCTGTCCGACGCCAGTGCCCATCCCAACTTCGCCTACCGCCCGGAAACCGGCGAAGAAGCCTATCATTCGCTGATGGGCGTGCCGATCCTGCGCGGCGGGCGGGTGATCGGCGTGCTGGCGATCCAGAACCGCACTCGGCGCGGCTACACCGAAGAGGAGGTCGAAACCCTCCAGACCATCGCCATGGTTCTGGCCGAACTCGTTTCGGGCGGCGAGCTGGTGGGCGCCGAGGAACTTCGTCCCACCGACGGCATTGCCCTGATGCCCCTGCGCCTGACCGGCGTCGCATTCAATCGGGGCATCGCCACGGGAACGGCGGTGCTGCACGAGCCACGGGTCGTCGTACACCGCTTCGTCGCCGAGGACCCCGATGCGGAACTCGCCCGCCTTGCCCAGGCCACCGAAGGCATGCATAGCGCCATCGACGATCTGATCGCCGCCTCCGATGTCGCCCATTCGGGCGAGCACCGCGAGGTCCTGGAGACCTACCGGCTGATCGCCGAGGATCGCGGCTGGTTGAGACGCATCAGCGAGGCGATCCACGGCGGGCTGACTGCCGAAGCCGCCGTCCAGCGGGCCCAGAACGATACCCGCGCGCGCATGTCCAAGATCAAGGACAGCTACTTGCGCGAACGGCTGCACGATTTCGAAGACTTGACCAACCGGCTGCTCCAACACCTGACCGCTTCGAACGGCGAGCAAACGGGCAATACGACGAACACCGGATCCAGTCGTAACAAGACGCCCGACGACATTGTGCTGGTCGCACGCAACATGGGGCCGGCCGAACTGCTCGATTACGACCGTCAGAAGCTGCGCGCGGTATTGCTTGAGGAGGGTGCCACCCATTCTCACGTCGCCATCATCGCCCGGGCGCTCGAAATCCCCGTGGTCGGCCGGATCGAGGGGCTGACCGACCGGATCGAGCCGCTCGACCCGATCATCGTCGATGGTGACAACGCGACCGTCTTCATCCGCCCCGGCGAGGACGTGCAGCAAACCTTCGTGAAAAGCATCGATGCGGCGCGGCGGCGGCGGGCTTCCTACGCCGCGCTACGCGACAAGCCGGCGCGGACCCGCGATGGGGCAGAGATATCGCTGATGCTGAATGCCGGCCTCCTGTTCGACGTGCAGCAATTGGAAGATACCGGAGCGGAGGGTATCGGGCTCGACCGCACCGAGATCCCGTTTATGGTCAGGCCTGATTTTCCCGGCCTCGCCGAGCAAACTGAGATCTACGCCACTGTGCTTGATGAAGCAGGTGGCCGGCCCGTCGTCTTCCGCACCCTCGATGTGGGCGGCGACAAGGTGCTGCCCTATTTTGCCCGCTCGCGGGAGGAAAATCCGGCGATGGGCTGGCGCGCCATCCGCATCGCCCTCGATCGCCCGGCAATCCTGCGGCGCCAGCTCCGCGCCTTCGTCGCCGCGGCTATGGGACGCGATTTGAATGTCATGTTCCCAATGATCGCCGAGGTTGCCGAGTTCGATGCCGCCCGGCGGATTCTGGATCTCGAGCTGGATCGGGTCGGTCGCGGAAAGGCCCCCAAGTCGGTTGCGGTCGGCGCCATGCTCGAAGTGCCGTCGCTGACCTGGCAGTTGCCGGCGCTCCTTCAACGGGTCGATTTCCTATCGATCGGCAGCAACGATTTGTTGCAGTTCCTCTTCGCCAGCGACCGCAACAACCCCAGGACCGCCGACCGCTACGACGCTCTCTCACCGCCGGTGCTGGCGCTGCTGCGCGATATCGTGCGCCGCTGCGAGAAAGGGCAGGTTTCGCTGACCCTTTGCGGGGAGATAGCCGGGCGGCCGATCGAGGCGATGACCTTGATCGGCCTCGGCATTCGCCGAATGTCGATGGCGCCGGTATCGATCGGGCCGGTCAAGGCGATGATCCTCAGCCTCGATCAGGAACGGCTGGCAAAATATCTAAGCCAATTGGAAAATAGCGCTGAACACAGCCTGCGCCCGCGCCTGCGAAATTTCGCCAAAGATCACGGCGTCGATATTTAACAAATTTGGACTCCCGGGGAAATCTTGATATGACGGGAGCCGGCGGAGACAAGGTTCAGGGGCTGGCGGCACCTTAACCGATAAAAACACCTTTGGGAGGCTTCGCCGCTAAAGGGTGATTGCCGTCCGCCCGTCGTCTGACGGGGGCAGGGTTGATGGGTAGTTACGAGCGCAAAAGCGCTAAACCGGCGGTCAGCGAGCTTCCGCCTGTGGCCGCTCCGCAAGGCCGGATCGTGTTTCGGCTCCGCGATGAACGCCGCAAACAGGGACTTAGCCTCGATAACGTCGCCGACGCCTTGAGGATTCGCAAAAGCTATATCAGCGCGATAGAGAACGAACGGTTCGCCGAATTGCCTGGACCGACCTACGCGCTCGGTTTCGTCGGCTCCTACGCCCAGCTTCTCGATCTCGACCGCAACGCAGTTGTTGCGCGCTTCCGTGAGGAATTCGCCGGCATCGATACCGAGACCGAATTGAAATTTCCAATGCCGCTTAAGGATGGGCGCTTCCCCAGGCTCGCGTTTCTGGCGGTGTCGGCTGTAGTGGCGATCGCCGTCTATGGCGCCTGGTTCGCTTACACCAATCGCAGCGCCAATACGACGGTGGCGAATACCGGACAGGCAACTAGTCAGCCTGCAGCGGCGAAATCGGTTGGGGCTAAACCGACTGAGGCGAAACCCAAAGCGGCCGCTAAGATGTCAGCGGCCGAACAAGCAGCTTCGAAAGCCGACGTCGCGGCGTTGCTGCGCCACTTGTCCGCGGTGCCCGGGACCAAACGGGATGCAGTGGCTCTCAACCAGCCGAAATCCCGGCCGAAACTCAAAAAGGCGTCTCGCGCCGCCGCACGCAGGAACCAGGCCGCAGCTCAGCGCGCCAAGGCGCGCAATGAAAAGGCCGCGAAATTGGCGGCGACGGTCACGCCGGCGTCGGGCAAGGCGCGGATCGTCCTCAAGGCGCTCCAGGACACCTGGGTGCGGATAAGGATGGCCGACGGCACGATGGTCCTATCGCGAATTCTCAAAGCGGGGGATAGCTACGCTGTCCTTAAGAACCGTGGGCTCGTGCTGACCGCCGGCAACGCCGGCGGCCTGCGCATCATCGTCGACGGCCGTATCTTGCCGGCGCTGGGCCCCAAGGGCGCGATCCGCCAGGGCATACGCCTCGACGCCGACGAGTTGTTGGCGAGCCGCTAGCGGGTCTCTCGTGGTGCGCAGGGAAATTCTGGCGCTGATTGCCGCTGGCCCTGCTGCTTGCCAGAGGCCAACCCGCACACTAGATTTAGGCATCGCCGCGGAAGCGCCGGGCCGAAAAGGTACGGCACCGCGTAACTCCGCCAACAGCGACAATTGACGAGGAACCTATGAGCCTGCGGCCCTGGCGCGATATCGATCGCCGCCGATCGCGCAAGATCCACGTTGGCAAGGTGCCGGTGGGAGGCGATGCGCCGATCGCCGTCCAGTCGATGACCAACACACTGACCACCGACGTTGCAGCGACGATTTCTCAAGTCCAAGCGCTCGAGGACGCCGGCGCCGACATCGTGCGCATTTCCTGCCCCGACGAGGGTTCATCTGCAGCGCTCAAAGAGATCATCGCCGAGACCAGCGTTCCCATCGTCGCCGACATCCATTTCCACTACAAACGCGCGATTGAGGCGGCCGAGGCGGGCGCCGCGTGCCTGCGTATCAACCCAGGCAATATCGGCAAGCCCGAGCGCGTGCGCGAGGTCGTCAAGGCGGCCAAGGATCACGGGTGCTCGATGCGGATCGGCGTCAATGCCGGCAGTCTCGAGCGCGATCTGCTGGATAAATACGGCGAGCCGTGCCCCGATGCGATGATAGAATCGGCGCTGAACCATATCCGCATCCTCGAGGACAACGACTTCTTCGAGTTCAAGATCAGCTGCAAGGCTTCCGACCTCTTCATGGCGGTCGCCGCCTATCACGGCCTTTCGGAGGCTTGCGACTACCCCCTGCATCTGGGCATCACCGAGGCTGGCGGATTGACCACCGGCACGATCAAATCCTCGATCGGCATGGGCTCGCTCCTGTGGGCCGGGATCGGCGATACCATCCGGGTCTCGTTGTCCGCCGATCCGGTCGAAGAGATCAAGGTCGGATTCGAGATGCTGAAATCGCTGGGATTGCGCCACCGCGGGGTCAATATAATCTCGTGTCCATCGTGTGCGCGTCAGGAATACCAGGTCATCCCGGCGGTCGAGGAGCTGGAAAAGCGACTTGCCCATATTTCCACGCCGATGAGCATTTCGGTGATCGGCTGCGTCGTCAACGGGCCGGGGGAAGCGCGCGAGACCGATCTCGGCCTCACCGGTGGCGGCAGCGGGCATCAAATCTATATCGACGGCGAGAAGCACCACGTGCTGCGCGACGGCGACATGGTCGATCACCTCGTCGAGCTGGTCGAAAAGAAGGCGGCCGAGATCGAAGCGCGCATGGCGGCCGAGGAAACTTCGGCCGAAAAGCCCCACCTGTCGGCTGCCGAATAGGCGCTTGGCGCGAGGCCTTAAAGGACACCCCGGTGAAACGATTGTCATCGCTGCAGCCGGTTCGCGGTACCCACGATCACCTGCCTGAAGATGCACGGCGCTACCGCGCGGTGGTCGAGCGCGCGCGCGATGCGGTGGCGCTCTACGGCTACCGGGAAATGGCGACGCCGATATTCGAATTCTCGGAAGTCTTCAGGCGGACGCTTGGCGATACGTCCGACGTCGTCACCAAGGAGATGTACAGCTTCGAGGATCGCGGCGGCGAGCAGATCACCCTGCGCCCCGAGGCAACGGCGGCCATCGCCCGGGCCTTCATTTCCGGCGGCCTGGCGCAGAAATTGCCGCTCAAGTTCTTCACCAGTGGGCCGATGTTCCGCTACGAGCGGCCGCAGAAGGGCCGCTTGCGCCAGTTTCACCAGATCGATATCGAATTGCTCGGGGTGCCCGAGCCCGAGGGCGATGTCGAGATTATCGCCGCCGGCGCCCGCGTTCTGGGCGCGCTCGGCGTGATTGAGAAGACGGTTCTCGAACTCAACACGCTTGGCGACAGCGAAAGCCGGACGGCTTACCGCACGGCGCTGGTCAACTATCTCGAAGGCTTCAAGGACCGGCTTTCGGAAGACAGCCTCGCGCGGCTGACGCTCAATCCCTTGCGCATCCTCGATAGCAAAGACCAGGGCGATCGCGAGATTATCGCCGACGCGCCGGAATATTCGGACTACCTTACCCCAGACGCGCGCGATTTCTTCGCCCGCGTCCGCGAAGGGCTGGATGCGATTGGCATTGCATACCAGCTCAATCCACGACTGGTGCGGGGGCTCGATTATTACTGCCACACCGCCTTCGAGTTCACCACCACGGCGCTGGGTGCCCAGGGCACGGTTATCGGCGGCGGGCGCTACGACGGGCTGATCGAGATCATGGGCGGCCCACCGACGCCGGGGACCGGCTGGGCGGGCGGCGTCGAGCGATTGGCCGAGCTGGCGCAACTGGTCTTCGATCCACCCCGCCCGGTGGCCATCGTTCCGATCGGCGATGAAGCCGGCCGCAAAGCGCCAGGCATCGCCGAGCGGCTTCGCGATGCTGGGTTCACCGTCGAGCTAGGCTTTGCTGGCAACCTCAAGAAGCGGATGAAGCAGGCCAACAAAATAGCCGCCACCGCGGCCCTTCTGATCGGTGAGGACGAGCTGGCGCGCAATGCGGCGACGCTGCGCGATCTCGATAGCGGTGAGCAGAGCGAGGTTGCCCTCGACCAGCTCGAAGCCGCGCTCGCCCCCTACCGTTAGCGCATCGATGGCGGGCCGTGGAAACGGGCCGGCCCAACTTCTCGTGGTCGGCGCCAATCATCGTTCGAGCACCGTCGTGCTGCGCGACGAGATCTATGTAGACGACCGGTAAATGCCGAGCTTGCTGGACCACTTAAATAAAATAGGCGTGCATCAGGCGCTTGTGCTCTCGACTTGCGACCGGGTCGAAGTTCAGGCGGCGGCATCGGATGTCGATGCGGCAGCGCGGGAAATCGCCGGCTGTCTCGCCGCGCGCGCTGGGCCCGAAGGGGCGGAAA
>JAPULJ010000133.1 GCA_027295145.1 Alphaproteobacteria bacterium
ACCGTCCGCTTGAGCGCGGCCGAGATCTCACTGACAGAATATTCGGGCAGGTTCGAGCCGCTCTTGTCTGATCCGGGGGGCGTCGTGTTCATGATGATCGGGATAATATAGGAATGCACGGCCTTGCGGCATCCCAACATCTTGACTTCACACCGATCCGCCGCCCACTTTCCCGGGAAAGAGCGTTGGCAGGGGGAGCGGCATGAATATCCTGATCGTCGGCGGTGGTGGCCGCGAGCATGCGCTAGCTTGGGCGATCGCCGCTTCGCCGCTTTGCGACAAACTCATTTGCGCCCCAGGTAACGCCGGCATCGCTCAGGAGGCCGAGTGCGTTGCCGTTGCGGCTGATGATGTCGACGCTCTTGTACGGTTGGCCCAGGACAAAAAAATCGATTTCGTCGTCGTCGGGCCCGAGGCGCCGTTGGTCGGCGGGCTCGTCGACCGGCTAGGGGCGGTGGGGATCAGGGCGTTCGGACCCAGCGCCGAAGCCGCCCGACTCGAAGGCTCCAAAGGTTTCATGAAGGATTTTTGTGCCCGGCACGGCATACCGAGTGCGGCCTACGCCCGCTTCGCTATGCCAGAGAACGCCAAGGCCTATATCCGCGATCGCGGCGCGCCGATCGTCGTCAAGGCCGATGGCTTGGCCGCCGGCAAGGGCGTCACCGTCGCCGAAACCATCGAGGAAGCCGAAGCCGCGGTCGAAGCGGCGATGCAGGCGCGCGCTTTTGGCAAGGCCGGTGCGGAGATCGTCATCGAGGAATGCCTGCGGGGCGAGGAGGTCAGCATATTTGCCCTAGCCGACGGCGAAAACCATTTGCTCCTGGCGTCCGCCCAGGATCATAAAGCCGTCGGTGAGGGCGATACCGGACCAAACACCGGTGGCATGGGCGCCTATTCACCGGCACCGATCGCAACGCCGGCGCTCGAAGCCCGCATCGAGCATGAAATCATCGCGCCCACTGTCGCCGGCATGGCAGAGGACGGCGTGCCCTATCGGGGTGTGCTTTTCGCCGGCATCATGGTCACCGATGAGGGTCCGAAACTGCTCGAATTCAATGTCCGTTTCGGCGATCCCGAGACGCAAGTTCTGGTTATGCGGCTGAAGTCGGACTTGCTGCCGGCATTGATCGCCGCCTCCGAGGGCGGGCTGGGACATTTCGATCTACGCTGGCACGACAACGCCGCCCTCGTCGTCGTCATGGCGGCGAAGGGCTATCCGGGAGCCTACGCGAAAGGCTCGGAAATAAGAGGGATTGAGGAGGCCGGCGGTTCCGAAGGTGCAATGATCTTTCACGCCGGCACCAAGGAAGAGAACGGTCGGCTGATTGCCGCCGGCGGCCGAGTACTCGGCGTTGCAGGCAGCGGACCCAGCGTTGCCGAGGCGCAAGTTTCAGCCTACCGGGCAGTCGATGCGATCGATTGGGATCAGGGCTTCTGCCGACGCGACATCGGCTGGCGCGCCGTTAAAAACTAAATAATTCGCCAGAGAGTAGCGCTACAGCGTCAGCGTCACTGCCTGGCTCAGCCCGGCAAGGGCAAAGGCAGTCGCGAGCGCGCCACCATAGATCAAACCATTCCAGAATATTCGGTTCATGAAAACACCCCTAACATCTCCCAACGAACCTTAATTGTCGGTCAGGATTGTTAACGAATGGTTAGCGGGGATTATCAGCGCAGCGCTTCGAAGAAGTCCCGCAATAGCGCACCGGCCCGTTTCTCGCCGATCCCGGGATAGATATCCGGGCGGTGGTGGCAACTCCGCTGGGCGAAGATGCGAGGCCCATGCTCTACGCCACCGCCCTTTGGGTCGCCCGCGCCGTAGTAAAGCCTTCCTATATGGGCGAAAGCGATGGCCTGTGCGCACATCGGGCACGGCTCAAGCGTGACATAGAGATCGTGACCGGACAGCGCCCTTCCGAGCGGGTTGCCAACGAGCTCGGTGACAGCGGCGCGGATCGCCAGCATCTCGGCGTGGGCGGTAGGGTCGCGCGTCTCTTCGACCCGATTGCCGGCGCGGGCGATAACCTGACCACTGGCGCTGTTGACGACGATCGCGCCGACCGGTACCTCGCCGCGTCCGCCCGCCGCCTCGGCCTCTGTGAGGGCCATATCCATGAAAGAGGAACCATCCATTGGACCGGAGCTTGTGCCCTCGCGGCGTTTATATCAACCGGGTTTGAGGGTGAGCTGTTCTCGGTTTCCTCAATCACCGGGCGGTCGCTCCGGAGCTTGTCGAAGGGCAGGCTTGCCGGAAGCCGGTGAAGCTAACTCACACGGGCATTAATATGTGGCGCTTTGTGCGTGTTTGCTCTAGTATGAGTATAGCAAGCAATTGTCGCACTAAGGGGCCAATATCGTTTGTCCGAGTTTGCAGCGGTTGGATATAGCGTGGTCCCTAGGTGGTCCCTGGTACTGATCTAGGTTGCCATGAAAAACCGCGCACGAACACACGAGCCCGTACGGCTCACCAAGCGCAGCGTCGATGCCGCCAAGCCTGAGGACAAAGAGTACATCCTGTGGGATATCGATATCTCAGGGTTTGGGCTCAAGGTGATGCCGAGCGGGCACAAGTCATATATTCTGAAATACCGCGTCGGCGGCGGGCGCGGCGGTGAACCCCGCAAGCCGACGCTTGGTGTGTATGGCAAGGTGACCTCTGATAGCGCGCGGAGGATTGCTCAGGACTGGCTGGC